>CAZRKO010000293.1:0-2452 GCA_964600445.1 uncultured archaeon | reverse complement strand
ATTTTTAATTAATTTTGTTTAGATGTAAAGTGGAATTCTAAATTATGCTTTTTTTAATATTTGACGTTGAAAAATATAAATTTAAAGAAAATAAAAATTATTACTCAATGATATAATATTTTATATTTATGAAAAAAAATAGAAATGCCTTTATACTTGAATAGTAGGAATAAACATTTATTAACTTGATAAACGTATTTTATAATTATTATATCTACAAGAATATGGTGAAATTAATGTCCAAAGTAAAAAACGCCTATAAAGAGATAGAAAACATTATTGGGCATGATTTTATATCGGATAAAGATTATGTAAAGGCTGCATACTCTCGAAAAATTAAGAAAAAACCTGAAATATTTTTTAAGTCATTAATATTTTCTGTTTCTTTTTTTCGTGAAGCTTATTTGCCTCTTGAGTTATTTCTTCGTATCTTTCTTTGGTTATCGGATATTTTAAAATTGCGATTATTCCAATTACCAAAAATACAGTTGGAAAGATAAACATTAAGCTTCGCAAGCCAAAAATCGTTGCTTCTGTAGTACCTGTTGGGTCAAATATAGCCCAACCGACGCTATTAAAAACCAAGGCTATGCTAATAAAGACAGCTACGTTTGTAAGCTTCACACAAAAGCCGTTAATTCCGTAATATGCTGCTTCTCTCCTTGTTCCTGTATTTAATTCATCTTCGTCAATGATAGGACTTATACTTACGTCCCTTATTATAAGTGCTCCTGCAATTCCGATTCCTAAACAAAAATAAGCAATAAATGCAGAGAACATATCAGAGATAAACATGAACGGTGCCAATGTAATGATAAATACTACTAATACCCAGCGAAAAGCTTTTCTAGGTCCTAGTTTATTAATTATTGGTTTCCATACAAATACAAATATTGCCGCAGATATGAAAACCAAAGCTAAAAACAATGATAAAATCAAGGAATCCCTAATTCCTAATACAAATCTTCCATATAGAGCTGTGATTATAGGTAGCATGCCAAAAGCGTACCATAAGGCAAAGGTTGCTACGATATATGATCTAAATGCCTTATTTTTAAAGGTATATTTTAGAGAATCAATGAAGGATGGAGCTTCTTCAGGGTCTTTTGAAAATTCAATTCTTTCCTTAGCACCATATTTAATAAAGATAGTGGCAGTTATTCCGCATATAATAGAGATTGCTATTCCTGCATACATGTAATTTACAAAATAACGGGGATTGTCATATTGAGGAATGAAAAAACTGGGCAATATAAAAGCAATCATAAGGGATATGATTTGAAAAAACTGAATGATTGTATTAGCTTTAATCCTTTGTTCATGGTTCTGAAACATCTCCGGGAAAAGCGCAGTTTGATTTAGCGACCACATAGTGTAGAAAAATTCCCATATTATGATTATTGTTAGGAAGTATAGAAAAATAGCGATTTGAGAACCTGCTATAGGTGGTGTCCACAGTAATATGTTCACGATTAAAAGGGGATATATTCCCGCGATTATAAAAGGTTTTCTTCTTCCCCATTTTGAGGTACTTCTATCTGATATTGCCCCTAAAAGAGGGTCATTAATTGCATTCCATATGGACCATAATATAAAAGCTAATGTAATTAAATTAATATTTAAGCCCACAACGGCATAATAAAAAATGAAAATCAGAAATGAGAAAAACTGAAAAAAGATCACATCTGTAAGTCCTGCGAAGCTGTAGCTGACTGCTTTTTTGGTGGAATAATCATCTTCAGAAGCATTATTTTTCATACCCATTAGAATTACCTTTTCCTATTTGAGTAAGTATAATTTAAGAATTCAAAACAAATTTTAAAATTAATATTAATTAGAATCCTATATTAAAAAATGTTTTACTTGTGTTATTTCATGACCGAAGAAAACAAAAAGCAAATGTATCCTTTTATGGATTATACATTACATATTGAAGAGAGAGTAGAAGATATAGTTTCCAGAATGACTCTCGAAGAAAAGGTTTCACAAATGTTCAATGATGCTCATAAAATCCCTCGATTAAATGTACCAAGGTATAATTGGTGGAATGAGTGTTTGCACGGAGTTGCTTCTGATGGTTATGCTACTGTTTTCCCTCAAGCAATTGGGTTGGCCGCTACTTGGAATATTAGATTAATGCACACAATAGCCATAGCCATTTCTGATGAGGCGAGAGCGAAACATCATGAAAATATAAGGAATGGGAAGATAAAGATATTTGGCGGATTAACATTTTGGTCGCCTAATGTGAATCTTTTCAGAGATCCACGTTGGGGAAGAGGTCAAGAGACCTATGGAGAAGATACCTTTTTATCGTCAAGGATGGGAGTGGCATTTGTGAAGGGAATACAAGGTGATGACCCAAAATACTTTAAGGTAATTGCGACTCCCAAACATTATGTTGTTCACAGTGGACCAGAACCTTTACGTCATGAATTTAATGCAGTAGTGA
>CAZRKO010000292.1:0-2466 GCA_964600445.1 uncultured archaeon | reverse complement strand
TGATATTATTGTCTTGATTTTATAATACTTGAAAGAAAAAAAAATATTGAAAGGCTTATTTCTTCTTTAAATTTCTCTATAATTATATGATAACAACTGTCGATATTATCCCAATTATTGTAATCAACATTGTTAAGTGATAGCCAGGTATTTGAAATCCTTCTTCACCTAAAGGTAATTTCTTTTTTATAAAAACATAGTCATCATCGATTTTTCCTGCAACATCCTCGATATATAAAATCTGGTGCTGTTGCCCCAAATTCTGCATCATTGGGGGGAGATATGATCCAAGTAGATGTAAAAAAATAAATATCGAGTTTTACTATCTTTTAGGGATATTATTATATTCTTTTAAGCTTGGGAAATATTCAAGATTGAAGTGAGGGAAGTACATTGCTTCAGCAAATTCCCTTTGAAATGCTTTTTTAGTAGCAATCTCAACGTAATTTATCTTATCTAATAGTTTTTGTGCGTTTTTTCTGTATTCTTTATTAAGCAGGCATATTTGGGCACCACTTCCAGCAGCATTGCCAATTTGGAATATTTTTTCATTAGGGATATCGGGTATCATCCCAATAAATTTTGCATTTTCTTTATCAATGTAATTTCCGAATGCTCCTGCTAAAAATATTTGTTTTATTTCTAGATCCATACTTTGATTATCGGTTCTCAATTCCCTTAAAATTATTCTCATGCCAGAATAGAAAGCTGCTTTAGCCATTTGCATTTGCCTTATATCATTTTGCGACAGGGAGATTTCTCTGCCGATAGAAGTTTCTTCTTTTTTAACGATGATATATTCTAATTTATCATCTCTTTTTATTAATCTCTTATTGTCAATTAAGTTTTTATTGAAATTACCGCTTCTCATAATTATTTTGGCTTTTAACATTTCAGCTATAGCATCCACCAAACCAGATCCACAGATACCAATAGGTTTCTTATTTTTAATTGTTGTATAGGATATTTCTAATGTGTCGGGATCTATTCTAAGCCTTTCAATTGCTCCTGCTGCAGCTCTCATCCCATCTTTAATATGTGCCCCCTCTAATGCAGAGCCCGCAGCGCAAGATGCTGTAGCTAAAAATTCTTGATTTCCAATAATTATTTCTCCATTGGTTCCAATATCAATTGCTAAAGTTAGATCTTTTTCTTTTTCAATATTAGAAGAGAGAATTACACCCATAGTATCAGCCCCTACAAATCCCGCGATTAATGGTGCTGTATAAACCTTTCCTCTTTTACATATGTTTAAATGTAAATCTTTAGAACTAAAATTTAAGCCTTTTTGAACTAATGGTACATAAGGACTTAATCCAATATTCGTGGGATTTAATCCTAAAAATATGTGATGCATTACGGAGTTCCCTACAATAGTCGCTTCATAGATTTGTGAGGGTTCAATTTTTGTTTTATTATAAATCTTTAAAATAATATCATTTAAGCCTTCTAATACCGCAGAATTTAATTTTTGAAGGCCATCGTCATGATTTTTAATATATGTTATTCGAGTAATTAGATCTTCTCCGAAGGCAGTTTGTTGATTAAGTTTAGAAGCAAGAGAATATATTTTGCCATCATTTAAATTCATTAAGTATCCTACAAGGGTCGTTGTACCAATATCAAAAGCAATTCCATAATTTTGGTCAATATTATTTCCTGATTCAACATTTATAATTTCACTTTCGTTCCAAATTGTAATTGTTATTTTATGTTCACTTTCTCGTAAAATTGTAGATAATTTATTCAGTAGATCTATATCAATATGTAAAGATTCATTAGATATCCCATTATTATTAATTGATTTAATTGCATATAGAACTCTTTCAAAATCTGAAATCGGGCGTTCTAATGAAGGTTTTTCAACTTCTAGATAGATTTTTTTAACAGCCGGATTTAATCTTATTTCTTTATAAGTTCCAGAAGTGAGTATCTTAAAATCTTCTAATAAAAAATCTTCAGGTAAAAATATCCTAAACTGAGGAGTTTCCTTTGTTTCCAATAATTCTAGATTTTTATTGTCAATCTTTGCTCTACATGCTAATCTCCATCCATTATTAAGTTCATTTTCGCTTAAAAGCTTTTCTTCCTCATTTGTAGGAGGAATTAAAAATTCCATGCCTTTTTGAACTAAAATTTTACATTTTCCACATGTTCCGGAGCCACCACACAGAGATTGAATAGGAACATTTATTTTTAATAAGATTTCATAAAATGTTTTATCCAAATAATAAATTCTACGTGAAATTGGTTCAAAATCGATTAATATATTCTTATTGTGTTTTTTCATATCAAACTCTCACTATAATTTTGCTAATTTCTTTATTTGTTGAATCATTTCAACCTTAATAAGTAATTTTAAATTACTTAGATTTTTTAATTTTTAGTAATAATTATAATTGTTTTTTTTAAATTATTTGTTCCTAATTAATAATTTAAGATTAAGAGGCTTTATTTTGAAATAAC
>CAZRKO010000291.1:0-2478 GCA_964600445.1 uncultured archaeon | reverse complement strand
AAATTACATTTCAAGCTAATCCAAGACCTGTCGGAATAATTATGTCCGCTTTAGAATTGCTAGAGGATTTATTATAGTCTGGTAAGACCCCATTTGTCATACCTTTTTTGTATTTTTTGGAAGATTTAGCACCTAAAATTGATGCTTCCATAACACCTCCCATTCCACCATTCGCCAACCAATATTCATTATCAATAAGAAGTTCTCCAACTTCAAAGGCACATTTCCATTTGATATTATCTTTGGTAAGATGTGCATCTCCAATGACTCCAATAATAATTTCAAGCATCCTTCAATTTCCTCAATATTTTTGCTATATTCCTATTAATACAATATCTTCCAATTTTATATGGGTTATTTGGTACATGGTTTATTGATAATCCAAATTTATATCCTGAATCTTTACATATCTGCCAGACATCCTTGTTACTTTTTCCTTCTGGATAGCAAAAAATATCAATCGGTTTAATACCCAAGTTTTCTAAGTGTTTTTTGGAATTTAATACCTCCCTTTTTGAACTCTTTTTATGGTACCTTAGATCCCGATGATATACTCCGTGGCTAATAATATTAAACAATTTTGACAATTCAATAACCTCCTTTTGGTTTAAAAATTGATTTTTCAAAATTTCAAAATTATATTTAAAAGAATTTTTAATCTCCTCAATTTCACTTATATTCATCTTAATATATTTTTTTTTTAATAAATCAAGATTACAATTCTTTTGATTATTAATAGATAAATAACTACATAGCTCTTCAATGGAATTATTTTTAATTATATTATAGATTAAGTCCATCCCAGAAAATTCATGTAAAAAGGAGTTTCCTATATTAATTGCAAAAGAGCAATTCTCTTTTTTAAGTCCAACACTTCTGTATTCTTTTTTTAATATTTTTGCTACAGTTAAATGTTCTTTATAACCATCATCAAAAGTGATATGTAAACTTTTTCTAGTATCAATTGACTCCGTTATGGTCCCAAATGAAAATTTCGATTTGATTATCTCATTGATTAGTTCAATTAGTTTATCTATTTTAATTACCATATTTCTTTGATAATATAAGTTATCGATTGAGGAGTCATCGCACTCAACTCTATGAATCATTATTATAAGTGGCTTTTTCATATGAAACCTTCATCAATTTTGTATATATTCTTTTTTATTTGATTCTGAATATAAGCTTTATCTTCTGATTTAATCACAACTAGTTATTTGTTAAATAACAGATTTTCTTCATCGATTTTTTACCAAGAATACTGATTTTAACTTAAAAAACAATATCCAGATTTCTCAAAATTAGAAAATATTTTTATATGAGTAAACAGAAATAGTGATTATGGAAGAGCCAAAAGAGACGGATCCTGAGCTTGAGGAATCACCCGATGCAGTCCTGCAAGACTTCAATCGCGACGATTTCTTGATAGAGGTTGAGGAGAACAAGGATGGAATACCAACTTTTATGGTAAAATCAGAGGAATTCTCTCAAAAGATAAGAGATGCTATAAAGAATGCGACTAATTATTTTAAATTCATTAATTAATTACAATAATTAGACATCTGAAAGAATCGTATTATTAAAGATAAAAATGAAAGAGATCACCCATAAAGGTTTGACTCGGTTAGTTGGATTATACGGCTCTTATGTAACGGATTCCAATAACTTATATATTCTCGAGTCTTCATCCGTAGAACCAGACGAGAAGAACAGAGAGGAGTTAGGTAAGGGGCTGTTCGAATCGATAATGACTTTAATTGGATGGTTTGCTGACCATACTGCTAGAGCAAAGGATTTATCAATCCAATATATCACTGAAGCTTCTGAAGCTTATAGTTCTGGGGATCCTTCCTGGTCTCAAAAGCTAGGTTGGAGTTTTCATTTTATTACAGATTGGGCAACACCTTATCACTCTCTAAAGTCAATGTCTAAATATATATTAGACTCAAAGAACGATGAATTAAATGGGGTCTCAGGTCTTCTCAAGTTCAAAGTAGAGCATGATGACTATGAAATTACATGTGAAGAACGTTGGCAACAAACCAAGTTAATTATTCAAAACAATTTCATCAAATTTAAGCACAATAGAAGGTTTTCAGTAGATTTAAAAATATTCGAAAAAATGATGGATAAATTAAAGTCTAAATATGAGAATTCACTCCTTGATTGGATTTTAAATTGCACAGATCAAGAATTTGCCCAATATATGACTGATATAGCCATTGTGATGGATGCTGCTTGTTGTATGGTATTAGGATAAAAAATAAAGACAATTCAAAAATTCTTAAAAATGATTGGAAAAAAGATATTATGACAATGTCCGAAAGTGAGTTAAGAAAATTTATTGAACATAATATATCTCAAGGAAAATATTTTTCCTGTGTTGTCTTGTATGAACAAAATGAGATTTTAGCCTGGCATGCCGCCTTAAGGATTGGAGAAATAATCACAGAGTATTTTAAAGCTATCAAAGGTAAG
>CAZRKO010000290.1:0-2480 GCA_964600445.1 uncultured archaeon | reverse complement strand
AAAAAAGCGCAATATCGTTAGCTTACAGGTTAGGATTAACTAAAATCATTAACGAGCGGTATCAAGACGTTAAAACGAAGGATTTACTGATTTTAGACGAACCTACTGACGGTTTTAGTCAGCAACAAGTTAATCGCATGCAAGAGATTTTTAATTCGCTGAATACTTCCCAGATGATTATCATTTCTCACGAAAGGGCTCTAGATTCGTTTGTAACTGATATATACACGTTCAAAAAGAGTAATCACCTTACAAAAGTCGAGAGAGAGTCAATATAGTTTTTTGCTTGTTAATAACATTTATTTTAAAATGAGATGAGAACATTATGTATAAAGATCAAATAATAAAGGTATTAGATATTAAGTCGCACTATTATAATATCAATGGTTCCTATTAGGTAAGTACTTTATTAACATATTCTGTTATTGTCTTTTCTCTTTCTTTAATGAAATTATCAAAATCATCTGTCTTCATACATTCAAAAGCAAAATTATTTATTAAATGACTTTCCATAAATTTTTTTAAAGTATTTTCATTCCCTAAAAGTTTTTTTAATTCAGCAACATAAATTGAAGGCTTTTTATTCTGAATCTTTTGATTAGTCTCATCTAAAATTAAAGTGCGATTTAAAATTGAATTTTTATGAGCATTAAATAATTTATTTTTTTCAGGATCTAATCCTTTAACTTTACTTGGAAAAATATGATGATCATTAATTTTCTGATTAGAAAAATCGACAGATCCTACTGTCTGTCCACGCAAAAAGTCTTTAGCACCCAATAGAGCTAAAAGGCATAAAATAGCGTTATATCTCGCAGAACCTTTCTTAGTATTTCTCAAATCTAAATTATTTCTTGCTTCAATAACTCTCCTATTTATATCAAAATCAAGACCATTTTTTAAAAAACCTGACCAGTCACGAAAATCTTTTGCCATAACACTATCAGACGAGCCACTATATTCTTCAGATAACACGGTTGGCCAATACCATTGATGCAATTTTTTGTTAAAATTCTTTTCATTTGGATCTTTCTTTGCCTCGTTTAATAACCAAAGAATTGCACCAAGTTCAGGAACCATTGTAGTATTTGGAATAAAACCTTTTTTAATTGCTCCAAAATCTCGTAATCCAGTGTTCATTAGTTTTTCCCTTGCTTTTTCGCAAAATTTACATGCGTTATCCCATAATTTTTTAAATTCATCTCCATCTTTGACTAAAATCTCTTCTTCAATTATTCCACCAGAAGTCCGTTTTTTAATTATTTTTTCTGGGATTAGTTTATAAATATACTTAGAGGAACAATAATTCTGTTTAAATAAAGATATAGTTTTTAATAAATATTCATCCATCTTGCGGTCTACATTCTTTAAAGCGTCATTATTTAGATTCTCCCATAAATCCTTTCTAAGTGAAACCTTTTTAGAATATAAAAATGCATTCATTAAATCAAAAGTTGTTAAGCGCATTCCCTTCTGGTTTATTCTAGTAAAGATATTACAGACATCTACTGTATCCCTAGCTTTACTTAAAGTGAAATACACAAAATTATAGGCTAAAATTTTTTTAAAAATATTTGCTATAGTATTAGGGTTTACTTCATTTGGTATTTCCTTTTTCGATTTTTTTTCATTGATAAATTCCACGGACCAATCATAAAACTCGTTAGAATCAATATATTTTATCGAAGCGTTTTTAGGATCTCTTGCAGATAGTATAGCCAATGGTATTTCACCTTTTATGATCCATTTCTTTTTATCTTTTTCGATATCAGCCCATATTTTATGAGTTTTATGATATCTAGAAATTACAGAATCATCAAATTTATTATTTAAAACATTAACTATGTTTACGTGAAATAAATAATATGATTTAGTTTCTGGAAATTTTTTGTTTGGATTATAAAAAGTATAATAAAGAGAGGATATCCTCTGTTGTCCGTCTAATACGACCTCTCTCGGATCAGGTTTTTTATCAGTGCCCAAAATAGGGTCCCATTCTTCTTCTTCGATTTTTTCGGGATTAAGTTGCCAAAATAATAAAAGTCCTGAAAAATAATTCTGAAGAATCGATTCAATAAGATCACAGACCATCCGAGGTCGCCATTCAAAGTCTCTTTGAAAGTGTGGTATTGCATAAACACCATCTTCAATATTATTTATTAATTTTTCAACTGTAATTGGTCCAGGATTCTCGCTCAATAAAATCACCTAAATCGATTTTTTATTATATATTCTAACAAATATGTATCCAGTATTATAGAATATACTAATATAAAAATATTAATGGATAATTAGCAATATTTTGTTTAAAAGAAATTTAATTATTTTAAAGCGTGGTTAAATTTGACATATAATTGTTTTTATTTCGCATATGGTTCTAATATGAATTCTGATCGATTAGCAAAAAGGATGGAAATTGCCCCTGAGCCTCCTCATATTCTTGCAATTGGTGAATTGATTAATTGGGATAAGAATACTAA
>CAZRKO010000289.1:0-2536 GCA_964600445.1 uncultured archaeon | reverse complement strand
TCTTGGCCATTTTATTTTTCGCCTTAAATTTAGTACGTGTTTAAAAAATTTTAGTTCCTTTATTGTAATTATAAAAATTATTTTGTTTTATATTTTTTTACCCTAATAATTTTTTACGGATAAGGTATTAAATAATAATTATAAGTATGTGGAAATTTGAATTAAACGATCTGTTAGATAGCGCGACAATTAAACCCACTTTTGAATATGTTCATATTATTCTAGCACTTTTTATATTTAGCAAAAATCCGACTGGATTAGGAAGATATCGTTTAGAAAAAGAATTATCAATTGGATCTGGCACTGCTAAATCTTTAATTAACAAATTAAATAAGAAAATAAATTTTATATCAGTATTAGAAGATAATATTAGAAAGGGACATGTATTAACAAATAAGGGCAAAGAGTTTTTAAGTAGATTCAAAAATAAGATTCCATTTCTCATTAAAGGCGATACTTCTATTTTAAAGGATATAATTATTGAATCTGAAAATTCAAGCGTATATGTTTGCCAAGTTAAAAATAGTGCAGATAAAATCACGAATGGAATAGCCCAGAGAGATGCAGCTATAAAAGTCAATGGCAAAGGGGCAAGTTGTATTGTTTATAATGGAAAGGAATTTGTTTTTGAACTAGGCCCCTCTTCAGAAGTAGATAAGGAGCATATGCAGGTAAATGATGAAGTGCAAAATTATTTTAGGAAAGTTATCATAGAAGCGAATTCAATTTTAGAGAAAAATGATGTTATTATTTTAGGATTGGGAGAAAAATCTGAAATAGCAAGATTAGCATCTTTAAATGCTGCTTTAACATTAATTTAAAATTATTTAAGAAGAATTAATTATGAAATTTGAAAAGGATATAAAAATTATATTATCGTCAGAAATTATTAATTTAATGGAAAATTGCGTAGAAGCAGCAAGACCTAACGAAGCTTGTGGTATAATTTATGGTGAGATAAAGCAAGTCGAGAAAAATTCTAATTCTAATAATTTTGAAGTTCAATATATCTCAAAAGATTTTAATTGTGTAAGTTCCAATAGAAAATCCCCAGTGGCTTTCTTAGTAGATGATACTGAAACATTAAATCAATACCATGAAAAGGCGCATCAATTAAATCTAAGATTTTTAAGTATTTTTCATTCACATCCCGCTGGGGCTCATCCGAGTGGAGTAGATTTAGATAATATGAAATTTTTGGATGAATTTAATCCTTATGGTAATTTTAAACCTTATAAAAACTTAATTTGGATAATTATGGATGCTCAGAATAAAGAATTGAATGGCTTTATATATTTTAAGAATGAATTAATGAAAATTGATGTTCAAATAGATAAAAAATAGGATATTTTCTATTGAATTTGCTTATAGCCATCTTTATCAATAGTGCAAATCTGGATCTTGAACCCTGATGCCGCGTCTCGTTCGCGCGAACTGGTGATGGCCGTTTTGATTAGTTCAATACCCTCATTTATAGACATATTTGGTTTCCAGTCGGCTTCTAAAACACCTAAGGAAAAAGGAGAACCAGATCCAAATGATAGAAATTTATCTTCTTCATAGAGGGTTCCTAATAAATCAATACCATATAGTTTCCCTTTCTTTTCATTATCTGAATAGCCTCCAATAATCATCATTGACAGGAAGAATGAGCGTCCAGAAAATAAAATATTTCTTGTTATATTTGCTATGTACTTAGGCTCGGGGGCCTCTCCTTCTTCTACTTCTTTAAGCCTTGATAGAGCACTAATCTGATTTACGACATATTGACAGTCTGCTACCCCACCACTAATAGTGGCAGCCGCATATTTATTAACTTTAAATAGTTTTTGAGCTTGTTTTGTTGCTACTGTATACCCTGCTGTAGCTTGAGATTCCGTACCTATGATCACTCCTCCATTTACAATAATGCCAACTGTAGTTGTACCTGATTGAATTGCTTTTAAATAATCTTTATCATTAGTTTGAGGATTTATGTTATTTCCCATCATTCGATTTAACACTATAATCTGTTTTAATTTATGGCTTTTTATTAATATATTATATTTAAAGAAAGTATTGAAGTAAATATATTTTTCTCTAAAAAATTATAAATGCTTTAAATTCACAAAATTTTAAAGATATACGATATTATTTAGTATATTATATTTGAATAAAATTGATCAACAATGGCAAGAAGTCAGTCGAGAAGCAAAAGGAAATACACCGGTAAAAAATATAAACACTTTCGAAAGAAAAGAAAGCGAGAGCTTGAAAGCCCTCCCATCAATACTCGAGTAGGAAAAGACAAAATGAAAAAACAACGAATAATGGGTGGTAATTTCAAAACTAAACTATTTTCAACTTCGTTTGTAAATGTAACAGATCTCTCTACAAAAAAAACTTCTAAAGTAAAGATTGTAAGATTTGAAAGCAATCAAGCTTCGAAAGATTTGAATCGTAGGCACATCTTAACTAAGGGTGCGATCATTGAAACTGAATTAGGAAAGGCTATAATTACCAGTCGTCCTGGTCAACATGGACAATTAAATGCAAT
>CAZRKO010000288.1:0-2541 GCA_964600445.1 uncultured archaeon | reverse complement strand
CAAAATATTATGAGATTTCGTCAAGAATCGAAGATGAATATTTTGCGGATTGTATTTTAGAGGATAAAAAACCAGAATTTACTCCTGAACACGCAAAAGAAGCAATAGCAACTGTTTTAATGGGTTATTTATCTGCTAAAAGAAGGAAAACGGTAACTCACGATGATTTAATGGAAGTTTACAATAAAGATGGCACAAGAAGCATTTTAGTAGGATTAGAAAATTATGTACAAAAAAATTTCTGTGGAGAATAAAAATTTCTTAAATATTTCAATTTAATTTTATACTTTTTGGAAGGTTCTTCTATTAGAATTTTTCGCAGTATCTTTAATTGCATCAATTATAACTTTTAATGATGCTCCTTTGTCTTTCGTTAGATTATTTTCTAAAAACGTGCCCATTACAATAATGTCTGCGCCTGCCTCCACAAAAGTGGCAGCATCTTCCTTCGTTTGAACTCCGCCTCCGGCAATTATAGGTATATTCAAAACTTGCGAGCATAACTTTATTATTTCTGGAGGAATACTATTTCCACCGGAACCTGCTTCCAAATAAATGAGTTTAAATCCGAACATTTCTGCTGCTAACGAGTATGCGGCAGTTAATTTAGGTTTATTTCTGGGAAGAAGTTTTGCATCGGAAATCCACCCAGCGGAAGCACCAGGTTCAATTATAAGATAACCCATTGAAATATATTCAAGACCTGCCATCTTAACCAAGTAAGAACCAAGAGCTTGCACTCCTATGAAAAAATAAGGATTGTTAGAGTTTAAAACAGACATAAAGAGAATGGCATCAGCTTTTTTAGATACATTCGCAAACCCTCCAGGAAAGATTATTATTGGAACTTCAACATCTTTTTTAATTAATTCTATTGTTTTATCTACATAAACTTGATCAAAAGCTGTACTTCCCCCTACTAAGATGCCATCTGTTCCTGCTTGTTCAGCTAATTTTGCCATTTTAGCGGCTTTACTAGGGCTTTGTCGAAAAGGGTCTGGGTCTATTAATGAGAAATGCAGAGCTCCATCTTGATTAAGTTTATCAATAATATACTTATATGTAGTATTTTTTATCTCATTATTTAATACTATATCTTCCATATATATCTCATTCATTAATTATTACATTTTAATTTAACCATAGGTCATTTTCTCTACTTTTTCGTAGATTTCAATTGTTTTATTTTTCCAAGCCTCAAGTTGTTCAATATTTTTAGGATAATTTTTATAATGTTTAATAATTTCATTCATCCTTATTCTTAGGTAATTTAAATCAAGCAATAATTTAGGATTCGCTAAACCTTTAATTGCTTTAGTAACCACGCTCATTAAGGATAAATCTAAACCTCCGGTTGATGATATTTGCAGAATTTCTTCACCAGATAACAATTCTCTTTCTAAACCAAAATTTAATGAATTATTTGAGAGTCTTTGAAGAACTCTTCTTAATAAATCGAGAGCTGCGAACTCTGCTCCAATACCAGTCATGATTTCATAATTAAAATCCCATAATTTTTGTATTGAAAGATTTTCTTGTTCAATAGCTTCAGCTGCGGTATTAGCGGCATAAAATCCAGCTCTCATTGAAGGATCAATTCCCCCACCATGAATTGGATTAACATGGCATGCAGCATCACCAATTAACATAAAACCATTATCAGCACACGACCATATTGGTCTTCGTACAGGAGCAACTCCTCCTCCAGAGGATAATATTTCATAATTGGATGTTTTAATAAAATTTTTGAAAACATTGTTTTGATAAAACTCCTTTACTTTTCCCCGATAATCCATAAAAACTCCTAAACCAATATTAATAGAGAACCTATTTCTAGGGAAATACCAAATATAACCTCCAGGTGCTTTTTCTTGATCCAAAATTATTGAAATAAATTCAGGATCCATTACCTCTTGATCTCCTTCCGGAAATTTAATAATTTCTCTATAGCATAATATAGCATCAGTTTTTGAAATTTCTTTTTCAATCAAAGGATTTTTAGCCTGTTTTCTTAATGGTGTATTAAAACCGCTAGCATCTATTACTATTTTAGCATTTAGTTCTATTTTTTCACTATTCTTTAAACGGACTTTTAAACCAGAGACAAAATTTTCTTTATAAAGCAAATCTAATGCCATAGTGTTATCTAAAAACTGTTTAACACCAGCATCAAGGGCTTCATTTAGTAATCTCTGTCCAAATTCCAATCTATTTACGATATACCCTACCTGTTTTGGATCTATTAAGGTCAAGCATTTTTTCATATTTGGAGGATACAATTTAGCCCCTTTTATATAACAAGATAATTCATCGCCTTGGGGCGGATTTATCTTTAAGATTTCAAAAATTTCAGAACCAACAGCGTCGCCACATATTTTATCGCCTATCTTGCTCTTATCTTTTCTGTCAATAAGACAAACATCTAAGCCTTTTTGAGCGGCAAACCGGGCAGCTGTAGTTCCACCAGTACCGGCGCCGACAACAATAACATCAAAAGTTTTTTGTAGAGTTTCCATAATATCAGTTACCAAATAAAAAAAT
>CAZRKO010000287.1:0-2554 GCA_964600445.1 uncultured archaeon | reverse complement strand
GGTTCTACTATTAAATTATCATTTTCAGCAATAGCTAAGTGTTTAATTACAAAGCCATCTGCTTTAGCTAATTCTATTGCTTGGGGTGTTATGCTAGTGATCCCTCTAACCTCTACATCCTTTATTGATTTAGACCATCCTAGCAATTCATTTGCTAAAATAACAATTTTACCTCCAGCATCCCAGCCATCAACATCTAAGCTTGGATCCGCTTCTGCAAAACCTAATTCTTGCGCTTCTTTTAAAGCAATATCGAATGGAATGCCCTCAGCAGTCATACGACTGAGTATATAATTGCATGTACCATTTAATATAGCTTTTATATGAGTAATTGTATTTCCAATTAAGTTGTTTTTTATTGATAAACTTGGAACGCAGCTTGCAACGGTAGCCTCATAATTCACATAACAGTTATGTTCCTTAGCTAATTTTTTAATTTTATCGTATTCTAAATAAAAGGGCCCTTTATTTGAAGCAACAACATCTATTCCGTTATTTAAAGCCATTAAAATGTGAGATAAAGCAGGTTCTCCAGTGTCTGGATTGGTAGGTGTTGCTTCAATTAAAAGATTTATACCTAATTTAGGAATTAAATCATTTGTAAAGGTTATACCAAGTTTCCAATAAGGTAATTCTTTATATTTATTTCCTTTATTTAACAGTAACTCTAGATCAATTCCATCTTCCTTTATTAAAGCACCATCATATTCAAAAATCGCAATAACTTTATAGTTCATATTAAAATTTTTCTGTAGATGTTGCTTTTTTTCTTTTAAAATTTGAAGTAAACTCGCACCAACATGTCCATATCCTATTAAACCAATTTTAACAGCCATTTTATTCACAGTAAAATCAGATATTTATAGAAATTTATTTCAATTTGATTGATACATAGATATTTATAAATATTTAAACCTATAAAATAAATTTTAATATTTAATCATATTAAATCGAAAAAGTCAAGAATTAAATTCAAATGGGTAAATTTAAAAAAAAAAGAATAAGTATCAAGAAGAACTGTAAAAATACTTCTTAATTTGCCTTTACTACTTATTACTACTTATTAATTTAATTTCTTTCGTTAAAATTTTCTTTACTAACTGTAGTTACTTTGCCGCTATCTTATCGTCTATAACGTTGTGGTTAGGGACCTCTTTTTATTATTTTAACCTCAGTTGCTTGGGGTCCTTTTTTTCCTTCCGTGATATTGAATTCCACGGTGTCTCCTTCATATAGATTTTTAAAATCATCGTCATTTTCTGCAATAATTGCCGAATAATGAACAAAAACATCTTGCTCATCGTCAGTGGTTAAAAAACCATATCCTTTTCGAGAATCAAACCACTTAACGACTCCATTTACCATATTTACAGCCTCTCTTAAACTAATTAATATTTTTGATTTTTTTAGAATAAATTGTTAATTAATAATAGTAAAAATCAATGTGTAATAACTTTTTTTATGATAATTAGATAATTAAGATCAGACTATAAAGAAAAAAATACTTAAAGAATACCAGGGGATGAATCTTGATTAAATTTTGCCCACGGTGGAATTCTATTTCCACAATCGGGACAAAAGGTTAATCCTTCTTCAATAACTTTTTCACAATCAGGACATTTAATCTTACCACTGGGAATCTTGCTCTTTTTAGACTTCTTCTTTTTCTTATCAGTCACGATTATACCGATTTTATTGTTTAATTTAAGATCTAATCATGAAAAGATCTTTTTCCTTACAAATTGAAGAAATCTCTTGTATTAGATCATGTTCTGTCATCGACTCTGGATAAACCAATTTTAATTTTACATTACTAACCTCAGAAATTTCTGTAAATTTAGCTTGCAATTCTGGAACTTTAATATTCTTTGAAGCTAGGCGTTTAATTGTATCAACTATGTCTGTGTCAAACACATGTCCAGTTAATATTACTACTAAATCCCTTATTACTAAATCCTGTCGTGTTTTTTCACCCATAGTTAATTTTTCAATGCGAATGTTTTTTTAATTCAGTTGCTTTTTTAGATTTTAAAAAATTGTTTCTATTAAATCTTCTGGAATTTCAAAATTAACACTTACAGGAATCATGTTCTCTTTTTTCCGATCGTGGAAATGTAATATTCCATATATATTCCCATGATTATTAGAGATTGGCTTAATCAATTCTACTAAACTGCCTACGTGGTCTGGTATTAAACACTCTAAAAATATCATACTATTAAACTAAATTTTTTTAAGTTTTATTTTTATCCATTTATCACTTAAAATTTGATTACATCAACCGATTTATTCGTTCCCTCGTTAAGCCTCAAGAGATTTTTATTTTTTATAACTTTTCCTATGGTTTTTGCACTTAACCCATAACTCTCAAAAATTTTGAATATATCTTCACAGTTTTCTTCGGGAGCAGTTAAAATAAATGAGGTGGTTAAGTACATTCTGATATACATTTCTAAGGTATAGTTTAATTGTGCTAATATAGGAGGTATTTCTATTTTATTTATATTAACATTTGCCCCTACGCCTGAATATTGTATTAGCTGTAAAATTGTAC
>CAZRKO010000286.1:0-2583 GCA_964600445.1 uncultured archaeon | reverse complement strand
TGAAAAGATAAATTCCTAAATTCAAGTTCTCCTTTGAATTTTTCTGGTTTTCTATCATCATTCTGAACAACCGCGGGTAAATTATCAATTAAAGCAAATATTCTTTCGGAGGCAGCCAAGCCCAATTGAAGTTGAGGCCAAAAAGCAGCAATAACCAATAAAGGAAAGAATAACATGGATAGACTTTGTAAAAATAGATATAGATCACCTACACTAAGTTCTCCTCCAATAACAAAATTCCCTCCAAAATAAATTATTAAGGCTAATATAATTCCTTGTACAACTGCGAGAGTTGGAAAAATTGAAACCAAGACAAAACCTTTCTTTAAATTAACATCGTAAGATTGATTATTGACTTCCTTAAACTTTTCGTATAATTTCCTTTCTTGTCGAAATGTTTTTGCAATTTGAATCCCGCTAAAACTTTCTTTAACGTAGGCATTAACAGAAGCTAATGCTCTTTGTCCTAGAAGAGTCATACGCCGGGCTACTTTTCTATATGTAAAAGCAACTATGAAAAATGCAGGGATTGAAATCATAAAAATCAATGCTAAAAATAGATTTATGAAGAACATAACAACTAATAAAAGCCCTATCATGAAAAGAGAAGATAGAACCTGCATAGTTAATTCTACAATTTGCCCAAAATCGCGGCTATCTGTGTTCATCCGGCTAACAATTTTTCCAATTGGATTTTTGTCAAAGAAAGACAAGTCTCTATCTAATACTGCAGTATTTGCATCCTGCCGTAAATCTAAGACAATATTACCTATTACTATAGAAGAATATTTTTGCCGAAAATAGTTAAAAATCCAAGCTAAACAATTTAAGGAAAATATTGAAATAATTATAAATACTAAATATATAGGTTCTCTATTAGTTTCCAAATTACTAATCGCAATTGAAGTCATAAGGGGTATGGCAGCATAAGTAAATGCGGTAAGTGTCAAGAAAAATGTAACTATAGCCATTTCTCGTCTATATGGCCGAAAATATTTAAATATTCGATTTAATAAATCTTTATCTTTGTATAACCGGTCATATTGTTCTGCTTCTAAACCATACCACGCCATTTTAGACTTTCTCCTTTTCTTTTAATAATTGTTCAAGACTAACATCAAACTTTTTGATAAAGATTTTCCTATATTCTTCTGATGTTTTTAATAATTCTTCATGCGTACCTTGAGCTATAACTTCACCACGCTTTAGCACGATAATAAGATCTGCCCATCTAATTTGGCTTAAACGATGAGTAATAATTATTGTTGTTCTGTCTTTAAGGATGTTGTGAATCGCCCTCTGAATCTTATCTTCAGTTGCTGAATCTATTGCTGATGTGGAATCATCAAGGATAAGAATTCGAGGATTGGTTAAAAAAGCACGAGCAATGGCAATTCTCTGTCTTTCACCACCACTTAGCTGAACTCCTCGCTCTCCAACCTCAGAATTGTAACCTTCAGGGAATTCAGATATAAACTGATGGGCTTGAGCTTGTTTCGCAGCTATCTCAATTTCTTCCAAGGAACTTACTCTCCCAAATGATATATTATCAAAGACTGTCGTGGAAAATAAAAATACATCCTGTTCGATATATGAAATTTGACTTCTTAGGGAATCTAATGCATAATCGCGCACATCAATATTATCTATGAGGATTTTTCCCTCATTAACATCATATAATCTTGAAATTAGCTTTGTTAAAGTTGTCTTCCCTGAACCTGTGGTACCCACAATTGCAACTGTTTGTCCCGGTTTTATTTCAAAAGAAATATTTTTTAAAACGAGTGATCCTTTTCCATAAGAAAAAGAAACATTTTCAAATTTAACTTCTCCATCTAATACCTTTTCAATGCCCTCAAGATTTTCATCGATATTAGTTTCTTCATTCATAAAATCGAGCAGTCTTTGAGAACTTGTCACTGCCATTCTTACTATTGCAAATACAAATATTGATATAAATGTAGGAAAGCGTAGTAGCCCTATTAATCCTAAGTATGCTATTATTTGGCCAATATTCATAACTCCTTGGGTGTATAAATAAATAGAATGTGCTAACCCAAATGTTATTGATATCGCTAAAAGCAAAAAGGGTAAATATTTTGCTTGAATATGGCCCTGTTTAACAAATGCATCTCGATATCTTTTAGCTTTTCCAAAGTATTTTTTCATTTCAGCACTTTCTTGAGTATTGCCTTTTACGACTTCTATACCAGTTAAAGTTTCATTCAGAACTGCGTTCATTTGCCCAAATTCCGCCCGCATTATCCCAGTGACAGGACCTATTTTATGAATATAATCTCTTAATGCGAAGAGAAAAGTTATTACAAAAATAAGGGGAGCTATGATTAATTGTGTAGGAAAAAATATAGCGACATATATAATTGGAACAACCATTGCGGTGAAAGATTCTAATATGAGAGAAAAAGCTGGACTCACCATAAAATTCAACATGCGAACATCATCAGTAGTACGCGCCATGACTTCTCCGATTTTTTGCTGATCATGAAATGATTGGCTTTTTCCAAGAAGATTAGCGTAAAATTCCTTACGAACATCCCTTTCTAATCTTTGGGCCAATATCTC
>CAZRKO010000285.1:0-2594 GCA_964600445.1 uncultured archaeon | reverse complement strand
GCCCATATCGAAAACGTCGTATGTCCCTAAGGGCGGATTAGGGTTTCTCTTCTCCAATTTTAAGAAGTTATAGAAAGGCGGAACGACTTCACCACCAATTACAGCTCTTTTTCCATTTGCCCGTACAAACTCGACTGTTTCAATTTTTCCTGGAAAGTTAATATCGAGTTGATATTTAGAGGGAGTCCATTCTGCTTTCCCGAGTGCAGGTATTCCTGCCGCTTGAGCTGCGGAAGCAATCATCCCTGGTAAGGCTTGAAATTCTAAGTATTCAGCAAATAGCTCTACATCAACTAGTTCAAGTTCTTTTGTATCTTTCATTAACTCAGCTAATTTTTTACTTAAATCCTCGAAAGAAATTTCACATCACTTTATGATTATTTTTTAGTTATATTGATAGGTAGGAAATTGTTGAATTGAATATAAAATTATTTGTAGGAAAATGATCAAGGGTAATCGATTTCAGACAGTATAATCGATCTCAGACATTGGGTATATAAAAGGGGTGACGATTTTCGTCGCAAAAAATTCATTTATGAATTTTTTATTTTTTTTTCAAAATTTTAAATGTTAAAGTTTTGAACTTGTATTCATTGAGAGGAAATAAAAGAAATAAAAGAATTTTAATAATTAGAGCATATTTTTAAGACAATCTATTATTGAGCAAAAGAAATAATCTTTTTCTTTTTTATTACATATAATATTATTCCTATAGATAACACTAGCGAGAGCATTAAAATTTCTAACTGATATCCGGGTATTTGCGGTAAATAATATCGGGTAAGTTTTTCATTTGCTTCTAATCTGAAGAAGTCTGGACCATTTTTAGTAAGGATAATTTGAAGATAATAGATTTGATCGTCTTCGGCTGTATAATTAATGTCTGGTTTTGTTCCCGAATCATAAGCAACTTTATCCTTTTTTATATCACTATCTATGGTATTATCCATGTTTACATGTGTTTCTGTAGGTCGCTCATCAAAAAGATAAAGATGAAAATATCCATTTTCTCGAGCTTTTAGATCTATTTCTATTTCATCATCTTCCTCTAATTCTACTAAAAAGAAAAGAGAGTTCCCATCGTTCATTTGATCGTCAAACACGAATTTAGCATCAGCAAGCGTATATGTAACTGGAAATAGCAGCAAGAAAATAACGGATGCTAAAAAAACCTTATTATAATTCATTATATCTTAAGTGGAGTTTTTTTTTAAATTTGATATTATTTATTAAAACATTAACTTTTATTAATTTTTTAAGATTTTGTTTCTTGCATAATTGACTAGTCCTTCAGCAGAAATAATTTCTTGCAAGAAATCTGGCATTTTATTAATTTTATATTGTTTATTTGTAGTTATATTTGCTATAATTCCTTTTTCAAAATCAATTTCTAATTCATCTTGAGTATTTATATCATCTATTTCTTTGAATTCAACTATCGGCAATCCTATATTAATAGCATTTCTAAAAAAGATCCTAGCAAAAGAAGGGGCTATGACGCACTTAATTCCAACAGCTTTAATTGCTATCGGGGCTTGTTCTCGACTTGAGCCACATCCAAAGTTAACTCCTCCTACCAAAATTGAGGCCCCTAATTCTTCTCGTTTTTTGTTAAAATCTGGATCTAAATCTTCCATACAATGTTGAGCTAAATAATCATAATCCGATTTGATTAGATATCTAGCAGGAATTATCAGATCTGTATTAATATTGTTATCACTATATTTTATTATTTTTCCTTTCATAATTCTCCTCTTTTATTAGTTTTTAAGATAGTCGGGGGATGTAATATATCCTTTTATAGCAGATGCTGCAGCGATTGCCGGACTAGACAAATACACTTCACTTTCCACATGCCCCATTCTTCCAATAAAATTCCTATTAGTCGTTGATACAGCTCTTTCGCCTGCTGCGAGAATACCCATATATCCACCTAAACATGGTCCACAAGTAGGCGTTGATACGACCGCTCGAGAATCTATAAATATTTCAATTAAACCTTCTTTTATAGCCATAAGATAAATAGCTTGAGTTCCAGGAATGATTATACATCTTATTTTTGAGTTTATTTTCTGATTTTTCAGGATTTTGGCTGCTATTCTTAAATCTTCAATACGACCATTAGTACATGAGCCAATAACACATTGGTTTATTTCAAATTTCATACAATATAATTATGATATTGGCTTAGTGTTTTCTGGTAAATGAGGAAATGCAACCTGTGGTTCTATCTTTTCACACTCATACTCAATAGTGTCATTATATTCAGCATCATTATCGCTTTTATACTTTTTATAACTCAAGTTTCCTATGTTTTCTAAATATGCTTCAGTGATTTTATCTGGAGCAATAATTCCGTTTTTTCCACCAGCTTCGATTGCCATATTACACATAGTTAGTCGATTTGCCATTGATAGATTTTCTATAACTTCTCCAGTAAATTCCATGGCTTTATACGTCGCTCCATCTACACCTATTTGACCAATAGTATATAAGATTAAATCTTTTCCTGAGACCCATTCATTAAGCTTGCCCGAATAAATGAACTTAATTGATTCGGGAATTTTAAACCAGCATTTACCTAATGCTAAAGC
>CAZRKO010000284.1:0-2616 GCA_964600445.1 uncultured archaeon | reverse complement strand
TTTTTTTGACTAAATTCTGAATTAATTTAAATCATAATACATAGGAATAACTTAACAACTTAGATAATGAAAAAATAACAATACAGAGGAAACTATAATGGCAAAAAAAGAAAAAGGTCAAGAGAACAACGTCTTTATTGGGCGTCGTCCTACGATGAATTATGTAATGGCAGTAATGATGGTCCTAAATAAAGGTGAAGAATGTACTGTTAAGGCTCGCGGTAGAGCAATTTCTCACGCCGTCGATGTTTGTGAGATTTTAAGAAACCGTTTTTTAAAAGGAGCGGAATATAAAGAGATACGCATTGATACAGAAGTACTTAAGGGCGAAGATGACCGTGAAAGTAATGTGAGTTCAATAGAGATCGTTGTTATGCCTCCGAATCCGAAATAAATAGAACTCGAATTTTTTGAAGGATTTAACGATTCAAAAATGTAAGATTCAAGTAAACTTATCAGAATCCTCTTTTTTTTCTCAAATTTTTAAATTTATCTTACCATATCTAAATAAATTTTAATAATTAGCAACTTTTTCATCAATTCAAATCAAAAGAATTTTAAACTAGCATTAATTTATGAATATAAGGCAATACGAATCGAAAAAAATCCTTAGATTTCAACGATTTACGCTTAAAATTAATTTATAAAAATAACAAAAACAGGTGATGCATTGAAAATGCAATCAAAAACAATCGAAATTGACGATAGCGGCACAGGCGACCTCGTTGGTGATGCTTTCATCGGTTTACATGTGGTTGAAACGGGAAAAATTATTTTTCGCGGAATACCAGTGGGATTCTATAACGAAGAAAACCATAAAAATCGCAAATCCTTTGAATATATTTCAGAAATGGTAAAAGACGGGCTTAACGCGCTAAAATTTAACAAGGAAACTGATAAAGTTCAAATATGCCGCGGAAGCTGCTTTGACCTTGTACGTGAATGGTTTGACGAAGTGGGTATCAAACACGAGCCCGCTATCGTAGAAGGAAAGCTCCAAGATGCTGTAGAGGGGCGGTTGGTGTCGCACCTTCAAAAGTTAGGCGTGAATTCGCCTAAATTAACGACCGAAGCAGGTTTCCAGCGATATTTCGTCCTATTCAATTGGTTAGTGCGTGATTTTCCTGCACGGGAAAGATATGTGAAAACAGGCTTTCCTACTTGGAATAAGAAATGGCGTAAGATCGCTATAAAGCGGTACTATAACTCCAAGAATAAAAACGACAGAGGAAGAGAAATGCTTAGGAAACAGATAAAAGAACGAGCAATTGAACTCCTCGAAGTGTTCTAAACTATTTAATATTCTGGCGTATTTTTTTTATGTTAAATAGAATTATCCAATCCTCCTTTTTAACTACTTAACTAATACAAAAAGTTAAAAATAAAGAGTAAGATAATAGTTTTAGTATAAAAAAAGGTAACTTCATGTCAAAAAAAATATTAAAAACATTAGTATTAGGTTGGATATTCGCAGCAATTGTCGAAACGATTAATATGGGAATAGGCCAGGGTCTGTGGCTAGGAATGATTCTCACTGTTATTTTATTTTACGGACTCTTTATTGTCTGTGGATATTGGTATTCTACGAAATCTGAAGAACAACCTTTAAGGCATTTTATAATTTTCGGGACCATTGGTTTGATATTAGAATGGATCATCTTCGGAATGGTGCCTTGGGGTATAGGTAACCCTCTTGTTATGATTCTCATCCAAACCGGAATGTTCTCACATTGGGCAACATGTACTTTCGGTCCCAGATTTTTACTCGATGAAGAACATGATGTTGGAGGGTTAAAGAAGAGTTTTATAATCTTTTATATAATTGGGATGAGTGCTGTATTCATTCTCGGTTTTCTTTCATCTGAAAAGGCTCGATGGACTATAATGATTTTAGGTAATGTTATAGTATATACTATACTTATAATATGGTATGTGAAATTCATTAAAGCGCATTAGATTTATGATTTTTTTACGCTTACCTTTTGAATTTGATAATATTAAATTAATCAAAATTTACCGTAGCATTGCATTTTTTACAATTTGTTACTCCACGGAATAACTGACTTCCACATTCTGGACATTTATATCTATTCTCCACTTGTTCTACCCATTTTTCAGTTCCTAGTTCACGCCAAGCAGGTATGTTGCGAAGTATGATTTTTTTCCCTGGTGCGCTTGGCCAATTTGCAATAACATCACATGGAAATTCACCACATTGACGACAACCTTCTATTCCTTTATCTTTTATGCAATCTTTAATAGCACATGATTGACAGAATGGAAAAATGATGCCATCAGATAAACAACCGGTACAAGCTATATCGTCCACATTTTTAGCGCCATAAGCTTTATATATGGGTAATAATTTTTGTTTAAATTTTATATCGTTATCCCTATGAGCAACATAAACCCTACAAACTCCGCAATACAAGCCACATGGTGACAAAAGCTCTTTTTTAACTTCAACCATTTTAATTTTCCCTAATAATATAATTTCTGATAATTAAAGTATAAACTACGATTTATTCTTTTCATATAGTTTTGGTAGAAAATTGGTAAATTCACCAACCTCTTCTAAATTATGTTTACGTAGGGTTTCAATAAACATCTTTGGAA
>CAZRKO010000283.1:0-2616 GCA_964600445.1 uncultured archaeon | reverse complement strand
TTTAAAAAAGGTCACCTTCTTTTTCAAAGATTTTTAAATATTGTCAACAAGAAGCCGAATATATTGTAGATGAGCTTAAGGATTATCCATGAAGAAATTCAGAAGGGTAATAAGGTTTTTGACGAATTACCATAATTTTTGAATCAAAAAGATGTTAAAGACTTTTTATTTAAATACAAAGAGATGGTTTCCTTGATTCCATATAAAACCATTTTTAATAAAATGTCCAAGCCTTTGATTTTTAAATTGCCGTGTGATAAAAATTGAAGAAAGTTTTTTCCCCTCGCAATTCTAGATAGTGTCGGATCCAAATACAAGCAGTTAAGATCCGCACGTAACAAAAAATCATAACTTAATGAAGGTTTTTTAGATAATTTTATTGAACTGATTCCTTCTTTGCTAATAATAATTATCATTGCAAATAGACACTTTTTTCTTTCAGTATCCTCAACAATCACTTGAAGGCGTTTTCCTCCAAATATTTTTCCAATTTGTCGCATATCAATAGTTTTATACATAGGATTTTCTTGAAAATAATGTTCAATTCTTGGATCCGCCCAAGCATCGAGCATAATCCTAGCATAATTAAGATAATTGCTTTTTTTGCTGTTTTGTCCATTTTTTGCTAATTCTTTTCCAGCATTTGTTGCAAATTTTAACTTTTTTGAAACTGCTAAAATAAATTCGTTAATATTAACTTTCTGCCTGAACCAGAACTTACCTACACGTTTTTTTTCAAGGTGAATTTGTTCTAAGATAGTATCAAAATTCCAAAATTTTGCCATGCACCAATTTCTTAAATTCTCGATATCTTCAGGTGAAAGTCGAGGATGATGAAATACACTGTTATTTTCGTCAAATTTTGTCCAATTCTGCTCAAAGATGAGACCTTGGGAGTATAACTCATCCCAGAATGGTGTTCCAGGAAAGGGCGTAGCGATTCCAAATGCTGCAAAAGAAACACCTATTTCTCGCGCATGTTTAGGGAATTGTTTGATGATCTCCTTGGTATGATTAGGTAAACCAATTACAAAAGTCCCTAACGTTTCTCCTCCTAATTGTCGAAGGATATCGACCGCCTTGGTTTGGATTTTAACAGGGATATGTTTCGAAGTTAGATCTAAATCACCTTGTATAGGCGATTCAATGCCAAGTTCCCACGAGATCATGCCAGCCCGTATCATCTTTTCGACGGTGGAAGGCTGTTTAACGATTGTCTCAGTTCGGCTCATTACTTGAAATGTAATATCTAAATCTGCTTCAATTAGAAGATCGCTTAACTGATCAACTTTCCTGTATTGCCCCATTATATGGGGGTCAGAAATTAAAATTCTCAAAGGTTTCCTTTTATGAAATTCCCATATATCTCGAATACATTCCATCATCCTCTCTGGGGATCGGAATCTCTGGATTCCTCGGGAAAAATATGGTTCACAACAAAATGTGCATTGTCCATAACAACCTCTACCAAAATCAGTCAGATCATACTCGCGATTCATGAGTAGAGCGTGCTTATAATGATAGCCGCGGTATTTTCGGAGATCACGAGCAGGGAAGGGTAATGAGTCTAAATCCTTTATAAAATCACGATCCTTATTATGAATTATTTCATTCTTATTTTGAGGGTTTTTGTAGCTTAAACCATCAATTAAATTCCATGCCTTACCTTGGACAAATTCCTTCATAAGTGTTTCTCCTTCACCTCTACAAACAGCATCACATTCAAGAGATTTAAGAACTATTTCTGGCGCTCCTGTAGGGTGAAAACCACCTGCTATTATGGGGATTTTGGAGTCGAAACTTTTTACAATTTTCATTAACTTGCCCCCACTATTGTGCTCCGTAGCACTCATAGAAAACCCTACAAGATCGGGCTCAAAATTAGATAGAACCTTGCGAAATGGTTCTTTGTCCATGAATTGATCGAAAATGAGAATATCATTAACAAGATCGCGAATATAGGCTGCTATTGATTCAAGACCCAGAGGGATAATATTCAAAGCAAAAGCTAATCCTGATGGGCCAAAAGGTTTCACTAGTAAAATCCGGGAAAAAGGACCAGAATATAAAGTATTCATTTAAATAAAAATATTTAATTTTTTATATAGATATCTAATCTTTGACTTTTAGAATTTTTGATTTGGAAAGATTAACAAATCTTTAATTTCATTAGTTGGTTATCATTTTAATTAAAAACTAGATTTCAATAATAAATTGAATAAAAAATTTTAATTTTTAAAATATGAATGACTTGATAATAACCAAACTTTTTTTATTTATAATATTTTTCTGCCTATAATATTAGATTAATAATGATGATCTCGTTCCGGGAGATATTATTATATTCGATACAAGCGTAAACGTTGCTTACCAAGAACCTTATATAAACAAATTCCGTTTTTTTATAGAAAAAGGTCTTCCGGTGCCTTTTATTGGGGAGCAGCTTGCCGCAGATGCCCGCTTGTTGGAAGCAAACGATTTGGAAATGGATGAGGCTACTCTCACGGGAGAGGCTGAACTATCGAAAAAAGATGCTTCTAATGAGGTATTACCCGAAAGTACCAAGATGTCCGAGTTAATGCAATGTATTTATTCGCATTATTTATAGTATGGATA
>CAZRKO010000282.1:0-2627 GCA_964600445.1 uncultured archaeon | reverse complement strand
TGGGTTTTGCGACAATTACTTGCTTTGGCTGCCATATAAATTACAGAAGCTGCTAAACCTTTAGGATCTTTTCCCGTTCGTAAAAGTCCATTTTTGGATGCTTTAACAAGCATGTTAATTGCCATCCTCTGAACTTCCATTGGAAGCCCTAAATCATTACCAAACCTAAAGACAAGTTGCTCGGCGGTAATTGGTTTATATTTCAAACTTAACTCTGGTAGAACTTCTTTTACAACCATTCCAAGGGAGCGGTGTACAGTGCGTCTTGGAGTCATAGACGCATCACATACTTCTTCAAGTAAGCGTGGAAATTCGTGTACTCTTATTGCAGCATAAAGTGAAGCAGCAATAAAACCATCAATGGATCTGCCCATTGTGAGCTTTTTCTTTGCTACAACTGAGTAAATCTTCCATGCGGTTTCCTTGATGTACTCTGGGATGTTCATTTTTGATGTAAGCATTTTAAGCTTAGGTTTCGCTTCCCAGAAATTTCTTTCAATTGAAGAGATAAGTGAGTTTTGAATTTTTGATAGTCTTGAAAAAAGGGTTTTCCCCTTCGCGCCTATAAGGCGACCTTTACTGTCGATTTTAGAGTTAGGCAACATTGTTCTAGGCCCAAATTCCCTCCATCGAGGTTCTGTGCGTCTGCGTTTATTTACTTCCTCAACAGTATAAGCCCTTCTCTCGTTACCAACGAGATTTCTTCCAATAATCATTCCACAATTGAGACAAACGTTATCTCCGTCACGAGATTCTATGCATGGAGTATCACAGCAAGAATCTGAGGTGGTGGATGTGTCGCGACTAGAGCGCAATCGATCTCTATAATTATTTGACATATTTATTAAATCACTAAGTTAATCAAACTTTTTTTAGTCAGTTTATTTTTACTAATACTTTTTTTTTTCAGAACTTTATTTGTTCTTGTTATCTAATGCAATATTAAACCATTCAATTATTTAAAAATGTTTTTAAAACAATATTGTTGTACACTACCGTACAACATAAAAATGGGAAAACAATGGGAATGACGTCCATTGCCTTCTCTGAATCAATTATAGAACCATTGATTAATAATATTATTCTTTATAAAATATAGGAAACAAAGAAGAAGTAATCTTTTAAGGATAAAGTATTTATTGATTTTTCTTCTTTTTAATACTTATATTTTATGAGGACTTTTCGCTACAAGGAAGTGGTATTCACTTCATTACTGCCATAACCCCAAGATCTTAGTATATCCTCTGCTTTTTTTATTATCTTCTCTTCTATAAATTTTTTCATAGAGATAATCTTGTCGCAGTGTCCTGCAGCCATAGAATGTACTGGCGAATCTCTTAATTGTAAATGATAAATTTTTTTATAATAATTTTCATCAAATATATCTTGATTTAAAATCCTTTTTTTCCACAAATTTGAAGCAAGGCTTTCTTCAGTGGTCATTATAGCAGTCCCGAAACAGACTGCGTCTGCGCCCATAGCGAGAGCTGCAAGAAAGCCTCTGGCATCTCCAATACCCCCTGCAGCGATTATAGGAATTTTAAGCAGCTTTTTAGCCATTGTCACATTCACGAGCGTAGTATTTTGATTTGGATTTTTAAATCCTGTACCTTCAAGCCCTACAATCGTAGCAGCATCCGCTCCCAAATTTTCTGCTGATATCGCATGTTTCATCGTTGCGCACTTATGAAACCAATAGCAACCCGCATCATGCAATTTTTTTCCGATTTTCGGAGTTTGATAAGCTGAGGTGGTACACAATTTCACTCCAGCATCAACAGCGATATCTACAAAATCTAAATAGGATTCTTCGGTTCTTACCCAACTGTCTTTTTGTTTAATCACATTAGGCGGCATTACCGAAAAATTTACACCCCATGGCTGTTTAGTTAATTTATTCATTTTATCTAGTTCGTTCTGGAAATCATCGTTGGTTTTATAATTTAACGCAGTAATAATACCAAATCCTCCCGCATTCGAAAACGCAGCGGCAAATTCCGCTTTACCAATAATGGCGAAAGCACCCATAATTATGGGGTACTTCGTTCCCATCATCTCAGTTAATTTTGTTTTCCAAATCAATCTTTTCACGGTTTTTTGAATGAAAAAGTAATTATTATAAATATTAGATTCATATTAATTTTTATTAGCGAAATAAAGTGGTAGAATATTATTACAATTTCTTATGTAGATTGAATTAATTTTATATTTTTCATTTTACTTTTCAGTTAAACCATTTTGTAATTCGTAATAAAAAAAAATAAAAAATTTTAAATAAAGAATATATCTAACTTAATCTATGGACCCAGTTTTTATAGGGATGGTATTCGAATTAGTAATAATTTATATAGGAATCTCAAGAGACCATAATCCCCCTCTCGTGAAAAAATATGTCTCGAATGGAGAAAGGTCGTATCTTCCAAGATACTGGCACAATTCCTCTGAGTAAAACCGCAGAATTCGTTAAAATGGTTTTTTTAAAAGATGAAAGAAAAAAAAGAAAGAAAGAGAAACAACATGAAAAGAGAAGAAAGAAAAAAGAAGCAATATTTTGGCATTATCCCCATTATGGCCTTTTAAAATGTTAAACTTAAAGCTATATATAGATGTAGATATGTTCCAGAGTA
>CAZRKO010000281.1:0-2642 GCA_964600445.1 uncultured archaeon | reverse complement strand
ATTCATTTGTGAAAGGTTTTTCGGTCATTGGAGATTTTCACCTATGTTTTTTTTTAGAGTGCTAATACCATAGATAATATTTCTTTTAAATTTATAAACATTATTCCATTTTCAAAAAAGCCTTAGAATTAATTATTTATCAAATCTTAGTTTTTTTATCTGAAATCTTTGAAAAACCAGTAACTACCTAAAAAACTTTGTTGATTTAAATACATAAATGTTCAAAATATGTAAGATTTTAACTTTAAATTAGGAATTGCTTTTCCCAAATTCTTTTCGGTAGTATGTAAAATTAGTTTTTTATTTAATGCATAAGCTATTGAAAAGCAATCATTATATGATAATAAATGATAATGTTGACACTTCAATGTTCCTGCTTTGATTATAAGAGTTTGATTTAGATTAACCAATTTAATCGGATAAGTGTTAAGAAATGTCGCAATAATAGTTTCAGCAGCCACTTTACCGTTTAAATTACAAATATGATAAAATACTTCGGACATGATTGGTGAAACGATATGAGCTTCAATTTTCTTTTCTTTTATAGCTCTGAAAAGATTTATGATAGAACTCGGAGGATCCTTAGAATATAATAGAGTTATGACTCCTGTATCTAAACAAGATTTTTTTCCCATTTACATTTCCCTTTTAATCTCGTATTTTTTACTTTTTTCCATCTGATTTAACATTTCTTCCGTGCTATAGGAATTTTTCCTTAAGTCTTGCTCATCCTTTAATGGAATTATTTTTAAAGCACCCTCATCTTCTATAATTAACACTTTATCTCCATCCTTTAAACCATAAATCTTCCTAAAAGCAGAAGGGATTGTTATCATTCCTTGGTTGGTAATGGTAACTGTCTTTTCTTTTATGTTTTCTACCACATCCATTTTACTCACTAATTAAATTATAAAAATCCTAAGTATAAATAGATTTTCCTAAGGATCTTAAATTTCTATCCTTATTATTTTTTAAAGGAGAATAATTTCTCTTGTATTATTTTCCGTTAATGAAACACCGTAAAAGGATGAAATATCACAGAGAGACGGAATAAAATTCAACAATAAAATCATTTCTAACGAAAGGCCATCTCCACCTGAGAATAATGCTACTAAAATTTTATGATATATAAACATTAAATTTAAAATCGTTTTATCTCATTTTAGATATTGTAGAAAGAAATATTTTATGGTGTTCAAAAATTTACTCTGATGAAGTTTTGGAGCATTTCAAAAATCCCAAAAACATGGGAGAAATGGAAGATGCAGATGCTGTAGGAGAACATGGAAATCCCGTTTGTGGGGATTTAATGTATATTTATATAAAGGTAAAAGATGATAAAATTAATGATATTTCTTTCCAAACTTTTGGATGTGCGGCTGCTATTGCTACATCAAGCATGGTTACCGAGTTGGCAAAAGGAAAAACCTTAGATGAAGCAATGAAAATTACCAGAGAGGATATTGCCGGTGCCTTGGATGGCCTCCCACCAATCAAATTACATTGTAGTAATTTAGCTGCTGATGCTTTACAAGATGCTATAAAAAAATATCGTGAAAATAAAGGAAAATAGATAATTTCATTTACCTTATTTTGAATCTATAATTAAATGGAATAATTTATATTTTATACAAATTTTTTCGAATTTCAATCAAATAAAATACCAAATTCCTTTAACTATTTACAAATTATAATCCAAATTTATAATTATTCAACTTGATAATCTTTAATTAGTGAAAGACGATAAGTGATTTTAAATGGAAGATGTTAATAAAGAAAAGGTTAAAATAAAGCTCGGTGGAATGACATGCGCATCTTGTGCCTTTAAAATTGAGACAAAATTAAAAAATTTAGATGGTGTTAATTCTTCAGTTGTAAATTTTGCTAACGAAGAAGCAACTGTAGAATATAACCCCAGTGCGACTAACTATAATGAATTTAATAAAGCCATTCGAGATTTAGGATATAAAGCAACATTGGCAAAGATAGATATAAAAATCATTGATTCCATCTCTGAAACTGAATTTACTTTATTAGTAGAAAAGGTTAAAGATATAAAGGGGATATATGATGTAAGAGGGAATTATCAAGCGAGTAAATTATTTATTGAATTTAACGAACTACAGAATGAAGAAAATAAAATCTATTCTGAGATTAAACAATTTGGATATGTCATTGAAAAATCCGCAGGAGCAATAGATAAAGAAATCGAACGACATAAAAAAGAAATGAAATATCGATTGAGAATTTTAACAGCTTCGCTAATCTTTATGCTCATAATTACTCCTATAAGTTGGTTTATACCGCCTTCCTTTGAGAGAAATCTCTTCTTATTCTTTTTAGCGATCGGGCAATATTCTATTGCGGGAACTTTTTTTCTAAAGGGGGCGATAAAATCACTAAAAAATAAATCGGCAAATATGGACGTGTTAGTAGCATTAGGTACCACAACAGCCTTAATATATTCAATTTTGACTACTTTTTTCATACAAGGGAATACATTTTACGAAGCTATGAGCATGATATTGACATTCCTACTCATCGGAAAATATTTCGAACATAAGACAAAAGGTCAAACTTCGGAAGCTATTAAAAAACTAATTGGGTTGCAAGCGAAAACTGCTACTCTTTTAAAGGATGGG
>CAZRKO010000280.1:0-2646 GCA_964600445.1 uncultured archaeon | reverse complement strand
GAATTGGGCTCCATGCGAATGCGTGTTTCTTTTTAGCCATTTTTTATTCCTCCTTTAAAAAATTTTTTAAAGCTTTTGTGTTTTTTTTTTGGTTTATTTTTAATGATGTTTAGTTATTTAATAATTAACCGTAGCTGTATTTAAACTTATTGATGAACGAGTAAATTATGACGAAGTTAAATCAAAAAAATTTCGACAATATTCTTTATACAAAATCATGATAACAAATATTGATATGATTATAAAAGTGATTATACAACAAAATATGAATCACATTTTTCATAATTAAAATAATTATTGTTAGAAGTATGATTAATTCTTGTTTTTATTCCATTTTACTACTATTATTTGGAGATTTAAAAAATTTTGAATTAATAACTTTCATCACCTATCTATGTTAGATCATTTTCAATCTGATTATTCCAAATAAGTAATTATGGGGATAAATCCTAAAAATAATCTTTATTAATGAAATATGAATAATAGTTGTAGTCAAATAAGATATGACCTATTAACTTAATCTGAAGATTTTTATAAAAGAAGAGAATTTTTCCATAATTTTTAAATTTTTTATATTATTGAGACCAGAATTGAAAGTTGATAAAGAAAATAATAAAACTACTTAAACTTCTTCTTTTTTAACAATAATAATAAACTGGTGATGAATATTTGAAACAAAGGAATAGGGGTAACCGTAAGGATATAGTTTTTTATTATCTTGGTGTAAAACAGTTAATCCAGTTAACTTAAATCCAATATTTTTTAGTATATTTGCTGTATCACCATGATATAGATAAAAATCGGGGCCGTTTCTGAAATCTGATACCAATAACGCCCCATATCCTAAATTTTTCAACTTCTTATAGCAATGTTTATAAATAATTTTTAGCTGATTTAGGAATTTAGTATAAGATTCTATATTCGCTAAGTCTTTATGAAACGTCTTGTCTTTGCCCTCAATTGTGTATTTTGTCTCAAATCCTTTATCTACTCTTTCTTTTTTGGTCTTATGGTCGATTTTTTTAGTCAATATTCCCCAATATGGGGGACTGGTAACAATAAAATCAAAATAATTATCAGGAAACAAGGGGATTTTTTCTATCGCATCTCCCTGTTCTACATTTTGAATTAATTGATTTTTTTTTCCCTCCTCATCCATGAATAAATCAAGAGGTTTTTGTTGAGGAGTGAACTTTTTTCCGTTAATTTTTATAGGCATCCCCCTCGAAAAGAATCTATGCTTTGTTAAATTAATCCATTTTTTAGTTAATTCAATACCATATCCTTCAACATTTAATTCTAAACAAGCGATAAGAGTGCTCCCTACTCCAGAGAAGGGATCTAATATTTTTGGTTTTTTGCTCGTATCCGTGTAAAATTCAATTAGATTTTTAATATCTGGTTCAGGAAACGTAGCAGGATGCTGAACTTTAAATTTATCTCTTGTTGGGGTGATACTTTTTATATAACTATCATAATATAACGTATTTTCAGCTAGTATCTTTTTCTCATCATAATTGAATTGAAACTCCAATTGTTTATTGTCAGGGGCCTCTTTTTTCTTCTTTTCTTTTCTTAAAATTAGAAAATAATCGTTAATAATTGAAACATTAGGATTATTAATGCTAATAGAGTCTCTTTCATCTCCAGGAATCCATACTGTAAGTGCCTTAAGGTTAAATCCAATATTTATTAACAAATTAGCTAGATCATAATGATATAAAATCAGACCAGAATTTTTTTGAGGGTAAAAATCTCTAACCATAACACAGAGATATTTTTCACTTTTCAAAATATGAAAATAGTGAATGAATTCCGATTTAAATTTATCAGAAAGAAGCATATCTTCATAGAGCATCAAATTATGAAAGTCTCTATTTGCTTGTATCAATATAAAATCTACTTCTTTCTTTGCTTTAGTTAGAACTATTCTACGTTCCCTTTCGCCGATGATTTTAATTTTTTTATTATTATTAGGATTTAATATTGTATTATTCTTCTTAGTGAAAAATAATATTAAATTTCTTAAATGGCGAATTTCCTTTTCATCTTTTCTTTCGTTTTTAATTAAGTGGTAATCTGTATATTTCCACACACTTTTAGTATTTATCAGCCATTCTTTAGCAGTTAAATCATTTAGCTTGTTGGATACATTAATTTTTTTCTTATTTTTTATTGGATTTGTCATCGAATATAGGGAAATTCTTCATGATCTTACTTTATATATGTTGAGTTACAGTTTGAAAACTTAAATCTAATTCTATTCACAAATAATTTAAGAAATAAATTTACCGCCATTCAGCGCCGCATTGTCCGCATTTAAATTTTTTCCCGTACATTCGAGGATAGGCTGATATTATTTTGGTTTTATCTTCAACTTCTCGGATTTGTCTTAGATTTTCATTTCCACATATCGGGCACTTCCTTCTTCCATCAGAAGTTTCAATAACACCTATGTTATCAATATCCGATATTTCAGCAGCTTGAGGTGGGCTTTTTACGGTAACCTTTTCTTGCGTAGCAGTTGAGATTTCTGGTTCTTTAATGGGATGTTCACTCGGAGGTTCTATAGTAGTTTCTGGAGGCTCTATGGTAGTTTCTGGAGTTTCCATTGCTTCATGTCTTTTATTTACTAATTGTTGTACT
>CAZRKO010000279.1:0-2658 GCA_964600445.1 uncultured archaeon | reverse complement strand
ATCATTACGATAAAGAGAAGGGATTGTTTCTTCCGATGTACGAGTCGGATGATACGTTTGTCGAATGCTTGCAAGAATTATTTAAGGTGTTCGGAAACAAACATATAACGACGAATCCCGTAGAAAATGTATTTTCGGTGCTTAAAAAACTTATTGATTTCCGTGGCAAGAGAAACTTGGATTACTGGCATCTCTTGCTCACCTATTATTTCACAGTCCGAGAATGTCCCTTGATTTTGAAAGAAATTTTGAATGAACTATCCCTTTCTCCTCAGATGCTCCACAAATCCTCGTACAAGTTTTTAACGTGAAGTATGAAAATGAAAGAATAATGTCGGATTAAAGTTTAAAGGTGATTGAAGATTTAAAAAAGAAAGGTAAATTAAAAATTATCTAAAGGGAGAAGAAGAGATTTTTCTTTCAAGTGCTAACAATTTTGTTTTAAGATAAATTTAAATTAGCTATTTTTATTTGTTTGATAAATAATTAAAAAATAATATTATTCAAATTTCTGGGTGGATAATATCGTAACTGTAACGTTAAACCCCAAATCAATTGATAACCTTGTAAAAAAATTAGCGGTTACTACAGGCATAAGATTCGAATATTATCAAAAACAATTTCTTGAAAAAAGAATAAAATTCAGAATGAATAATTTAAATTTAAGTTCATGTAAATCGTATCTTGAATATATTAATAAGCATCCTGAAGAAATAGACCTATTTCAAGAAAATTTCACTATAAACCATACTTTTTTCTTTAGAAATTATGAAATTTTTGAAAAAGTTGGAAAACTCGTTAAAGATTTTACAATGGGTCTTAAAAATCCTATAAAAATATGGTCGTGCCCTTGTGCTTCAGGAGAAGAACCATATTCTATAGCTATGTTTTTTGATCAACTTAAAAAAAAAAAGCCTAATTTTCCCGATTATGAAATTATTGCTTCTGATATTGATAAAAGAGCAATAGAACTTGCAAGAAGAGGTATTTACCAAGATTCCATAATAAAAGAAGTCCCGAATATCTATAAAGCATCATATTTTAAAAAAAAAAAAGAAAATAATCGTTTTATATATATTATCAATGAAAATATTAAAGATAAAGTAGAATTTATAATAGAAGATCTTACAAATGGTCACGAAAAACCTCATAAATATGATATTATATTTTGCAGGAATTTTTTAATTTATATAAACGAAAATTCTCGAAAAAAAGTTTCACAAATTTTAAAAAACCATTTGAAAGATCGGGGTTTACTCATTTTAGGGAAGGTAGAAACGTTATCAGAAGGTCATAGTAATTTTAAATCTTATGACCATAAAAATAATTTTTATGTTAAAAAAGATTTTGATTTAAAAGAGAGATCTGAAGTAGAAATAGAACAACGCAAAAAATCCCCATCAAAAAAAATAAAAAAACCTGAAAAAAAAGGAAAACTATATAAAAAAACCATTAAACCAATTAAGAAAATAACAAGTCGTCCAAAACAAGTAAAATCACAAAAGAAAAAATTTTCACCTTCAAAAACCCAAAAAGAACAAATCAAGGCAGAGTTGAAACCACTTAAGACATATATAAAAGGTCCATCGAAACAAGTTAAACCTTCTAAAATACAATCAAGACCTTCAGAAATAATAGAAAAATTACGATTTAAGGATGTTGAAGAGCATTTTAAAAAAATAGAGCAACGATTTAAACAGATAGAACTGTTAGAAAAACAAACTGATTTATTAGAAAAACAGGTTAATAGACGATTAGAACAAGTAGAATTACTTAAAAATCAGATAGTTATGCGAGAAAAAGAATTAGAAGAACCCGAAAAACAAATAGAACATAGAGAGATGCTATTAGAACAACGGGAAAAGCATATAAAACAACGAGAAAATCGAGCGGAACAACATGTTAAGCAATTAGCAAAATTAGAAAGAGAAGTTGAACAAAGAATAAAGCAATTAGAACAATTAGAAAAACAGGTGGAAAAGAGGGTAGAAGAACGCGTAAAGTATTTAGAACAGTTAGAAAAGCAAGTAAAAAAACGAATAGAACATCAAACAAAACTACAAGCAGAACCATTAGAAAAGAAAGTAAAAAAAAGAGTAAAACAAGATATAAAATTAACGGATCAAATAAAAGAAGGAGATTTAATTCAAGTTACTAATCCCAACCTAAGAGGAGAATTAGTAATACCAGAAGGCTATTATGCCTTGATTAATTATAATGATGAAAAACTTACATCATATAAGTTTTCAATTTTTCGATTAGGTTCAGGTATTGCATTGATTCTTAACGACAATATCAATAAGATTTATACAATGTCTCATTGTATCCTTCCAAATTCAGCTGAACCTGATCAAATAGAAAAACTGTATAAAAGTATAAAGATTTCTGTAACCGAGTTATTAAGTCTGTTATTAAGTAATGGCGCAAGCAAAGAGAATATTAAGGCAATCATTTTAGGAGGAGCCAAAATTTTTAATGAAGATAGCTCATCTATTCAGAAAAATATCAAAATGTTTAAAAGAGAATTAAATTCCTTGGAAATTCAAATAGAAAAAGAAGATGTTGGTGGTTTAAGCGAAAGAACAATTATCTATAATACAAAAAATAATTCACTTCTAGTAAAGAAAACATGAGAGAATTATTTTAGAATTATAAATC
>CAZRKO010000278.1:0-2682 GCA_964600445.1 uncultured archaeon | reverse complement strand
ACCACATTTAATAAGAGTTTCTTAAAAATAAAAAACTATTATGTTAATTTTATAATAACTATTGAATCAACTCTATATAAAAAAGAGCACTCTATTTTCTTATTGATTTATTATTCATTAGGTTTATAATAGGAAGTGGGATTTAAGATAATAGAGGCTCTAATACCATATTTAAATCGTTTAAGAAAAAGGAAAACTTATCTTGTAGTGTCTTTTTTGCACTTTCTTCAACTAAAACAGAGATATATAATCGTTCATTATTAAACTTCATTTGATGTAAATATGAAATAAGATTATCGTTAATTGGAGTGAATTTATCATCATAATCATAATTTTCATCTTGGATTTTTTTGAGCAGGATAATATGATCAGTAACCGAATTCAAAAGTTCTAGATATGAATCAATTTCTAATGAATTGGTATAAAATTCACTTATAATAATACCGTTTTGGTCAAAAAGAATGAGGGATTTTCCATTAATCCCTTTTAAGTGATTTTGAAATAATTCTTTTAGTTCTAAATGTTTCTCATTAAAAATTGAAAGAGCAGATGAAACTAGATGAACAATAGAATAGATGTCGTATATAGAAGTTTGTAAAAATAACATTTTCAACTGTTTCAATTTAAAAATCTTTTCAGTTAATGTATTCACATTTCTGATGGTTTCTTCGTCATCTCTTAATTCGGGATCAACTTTATGGAATGCAACAATTAACGGAACTTTCATATTATTATTTTCAAAGATTTGAAGTATCTTATTTAAATATGCAAGAGATGCTTCATATCTAACACCATCTTGAATATCAATTACGTAAATAAGTAAATCTATACTATCGAAATAAACCTCTTGTTTGGTTTCATAATATTTTCTATACTTTTCTTGTCCTCCCATATCCCAAATATATACTCCTTTTCCTAAAAACTTAAGACGATGATATTTGACTTTTACAGTAGGTACAAGTTGTATTATCTCTTTTTGAAAGTCATATCTTTTATCTAAAGCTGTTAGAATAGATGTTTTGCCAGCATTGTCAAGTCCACTAATTATAATTTTTAAATCCTTCAAATTTATCACTTAAAGTTATATCCACTAATTACCTTAAAAAAAATACAATCAATTTTAGTATAAATTTAATTAATTAAATGTTATGGAAAACGATAGAATTAAAAATGTTAAACCTTAAAAAAAATAAAATCCCATAAAACAGCTCTTTAACGTTCCCAATAACATAGAGATTTTTGCTACTTTTAAAAACAAAAATACTCAAAAATAGAGTGTTTAAAAATTAAAATATTATCTAAGCAATGATTGAATTTATTACTTTCCTACAAAGACGGGGTCCCGTTTTTCTCTTAAAGACTTAACTGATTCCCTAAAGTCATCGGTATTTATTACAATCATATCATTTTCGTTTTCAAGATCCATTGTCTTAGAAAGAATATCTCTAAAATAATCATGCATAGTTTTTTTCATCAATTTTATGGATAAACTAGGGCCCTTAGGAGGCATCAATTTTAATGCCTGTTCTCTGGCATAAGGTAATAATTCTTCAGGAGCGAGAACCTTATTTACTAAGCCAAGTCTTTCTGCTTCTTGAGCCGTAACTTTATCTCCAAAATACAATAATTCTTTAGCTTTTTGGAATCCTACATAAAAAGGCAGAAGAAAAGATGATCCTGATTCTTGCATTATTGCGCGTTTCACAAAATAATAAGCCAACCACGCATCCTCAGCCATGAATATTAAGTCTGCTACAGCTAAAGGTAACGTAGCAGCTACGCCAATAGCAAGTCCATTAATAGCTATAATAATTGGTTTCGAAAAATCCCAAAATTTCAATATCAGCCTTTTTTCAACGATGTCTGAAAAGTCAAGTCTTTTTCTGATTTTTCGAGGTATTGAAGCCGTATAATCTTTACTTACATATCCCCCGGAAGAAAAGGCATTTGCTTTATCGCAACCAGTTATAATTAACACTTTTGCATTCTTATCTTGCTCCATGTCATCAATAACAGCTTCCATTTCTGCAAAAGTCAGTTTAGAAATCGCATTTCTCCTTTCAGGTCTATTGAATGTGAGTGTACATATCCCATTTTCTTCTTTTTCATAGACTATATCTTGGAAATCACTAATATTCATTTCAGCTCTAAATTAGACTTCTATTAAAATAATTTAAATTAAAAAAATGTAGCTATCTTCCCTTGAATTTAGGGTCTTTTTTTGTAACTAAAGATTTTAGGGATGCTCTAAAATCTGCAGTTTTAAGGCAAGCTCGCAGGCCTTCATTTTCTAAATCTAATGTTTTTTCAAGAATATCCCTAAAATAATCATGCATAGTTTTTTTCATCAATTTTATTGATAGACTTGGCCCTTTTGGAGGTATTAGTCTTAAGGCTTGTTCTCTGGCATATGGCAATAGATCTTCAGGTGGAAGAACTTTATTAACCATCCCTAATTCATAGGCTTCTTGTGCAGTTATTTTTTTTCCAAAATAAACGAGTTCCTTTGCTTTTTGAAATCCTACATAAAAAGGAAGTAAGAAATGTGCTGCAAATTCCGCCATTACTGCTCGTTTTACAAAATAAAAACCCATCCACGCTTTTTCAGATGCGTAAATTAGATCAGCTCCCACTAATGGCATAGTAAAACCAGCTCCAACAGCTAATCCATTGATAGCAGCT
>CAZRKO010000277.1:0-2684 GCA_964600445.1 uncultured archaeon | reverse complement strand
TAATTTTTATCTGTCAAGCTCAATATTTTTTTCTATTTTCACAAATAATTAACTTACATTGTTAATAGTTCAATCTCGTAAATTTCTTTAAAAAAAGTTTAAGGAGGAATTTTTCATATAAATGAAATTAAAATTTAAAATCTTTTTGCCATTTTTTATATCCAATCTTCCAAAGCTTAAGTCTGGGCTTATTGACTTGGCTGTCCACTTCAATTCCTGGCTGGGGATTGTCCATTACTTTACTATAACGAACATAATAATCATCTGCGCTTGGACTTCCTTTAATAAAATTCAAAATTGCTTCTTCAGTGAAATATAAAATTAAATCTGGCTTAATTTCAGGGTCTTCTTTTGTCATCTCCAGATTATGTTCATCCTTTTTATATAAAAAATAGTGTAATTTAGGGGTATCTTCGTTTGTAGAATTTTCGGTAATAACATACTCCCAGCAAGCATTAATATGAAGATGTCTCATTAAATCTAAATTATTTGGAAAGTATTTTTTTAGTTCAGCGTATAATTCCTCGGAGTCCATAGTTCGTTCAAATCTCGGTATTATTTGATCTTCTCTAAATTTAGCGAAGTTCCATCGTAAATATATTTTCCATAGACTAATTCCTGCGGATAGTATTTACATCCTGACGGATAAGCTGAATCCTTAATTCCACCTAATGAAACTGTAATATCTACCAACATAGGTCTTGCATTGATATAGATGTTTGCTGCTTCCAATTCATTTTTAAAGATTTCGATGTTATCCAAGTTAGATGTGTAAACAACGGCTCGCATACCATAATTACTGGCATTGGCTAATCTTATCGCATCTTTCATATCATTAGCTTTCGTCACTGATCGAACCGGACCAAATGCTTCCTCTCGCCATAAAAATGGAGCTTTCGTTAAATCTTCACACAATTCAGGCTTTATTTCAACTAACGTTGGTTTATAAAATAAACCGTAATCCTCCCCAGTATCGATTTTCTCTGCTCCTGTAAAGATCTTGACACCGTACTTTTTCGCATCTTCGACCATTACTTCCATCATCATTAGAATTCTTCTACTTCCTAACGGGCCAATATCTACATCTGGATCTGTCGGATCTCCGTATTTTAAATTCCCCATTTCTTTTACTAATAACTCAACATACTCATCATAAATATCTTTATGAACGATAATTCGTTTCATAGAGAAACATTGTTGCCCTGAATTTGTAAAGCTTGCCATAACGTTCCATTTTGCGACTTTTTCCAAATTCACATCATCCATAACGATACCAGCATCATTGCCCGCGCATTCGAAAAAGAATTGCTTGAATGGACTGGTATACATTGTAACGCCCATAGATTTATCTGCAGTTTTCGTCAAGATCTTGGCGTAGCGTACCAGAATATCTTTTGCAGTGTGAGATGATGTAATCGTCATTATTGTTTTAACTAAAGGAGAACTGAGAAATTCATCCACAGCCCATTCTCCGGGAGCTATAACTAAACCCAAGGCTTCAAGAGCAGGAAGATCCATTTCCTCCATCATGGCTAAAGCTTCTATCATAGTCAAAGGACACGCTGTAGAGGGCTTAACAATGGCGCCATTTCCTACTAAATAGTTGGCCCCCCATTGATAAAGAGGGAGACTTATAGGAGTATTTCGAGGGGAAATGCATGTTGCCAACCCCTGTGGAATATATCTTATTATGGCGTTTTGCTCTCCTTCTATGCTTGTTAAAGGCTTATCCTTGAGAAATTGCCAATACCAATCACAGAACTTAAACCCCGTAAGGACAATAGAGAGTTCCCATTCAGAATACTTAATTGGAAGGCCCCCTTCTGCAACTATCAAATCTTTTAATTTTTTCTTATTAAATCTCAATTTAGTTGCATATTTAGATAAAATATTCGCTCGTTCGAAAAAATCCATTTTTTTTAATAGATGTTGATGTTCATGTACTTTTTTTATTTTTTCTCGAACTGTTTCTGGGGTGTCTGCAGGTATGGTGTCTATGACCTCACCTGTGTACTTATTTTTAATTTGTAATTCTTTAATTTTTGACATATTTCTTGTTTACCAATATAGGTTTATATTATTTCTATTTCAAAAAAAGAAGTTTAGATGCTATATACATCATCCTCATCTTCGAGGATCCCGGCAGTTTTCGCAAATCTTCCATACCCCATATCAATTATGGCTTGCGTTCTCTTATGCAACACAAAATCAATCCATCCTTTTTCCTCATCGGGTTCATTGTAAAAAGTTCCAAGGAGTTTTGTATATTCCTCCCTATCCTTTGTTTGGAGTAATTTTTTAACTGCATCAATCGAGAGCGCTAGTTCCAAATCAGATTCATTTGCCTTTCCCGGTTTTATTTCAATTCCTTGCCCATTACGAAGCACATTAAACACATCTACAGGAGATTGATCATCATATTCATCAATTGAATTATAGAGACAAAAATCGAACACCGACCCATTATCTAAATCAGAAAAAATTTCCGGATATTGGGACAAAAATGTGGTATATCTTTTTGCGATATCCGTCTTATATGCATCTATATTTACTATTTGGCTTGATAAATTTTCTTCCAACATTTTCTTAAAATTTAACTCTTATTTTTTTCTTTTTCAATATAATCTTTATACCAATCAATTGTCTTTGTCATATTTTCTCTTAAAGGCGTGATTTTATATCCT
>CAZRKO010000276.1:0-2717 GCA_964600445.1 uncultured archaeon | reverse complement strand
GTTTATTTTTTAATAATTTAGGGAAATTTTCTAAATTATCTCTATATTTAATATTGTTTTGAGCGATTTTAGAGGGTATATCATAGTCCAAGGCATTTTTTACACATCTATGAACCATTTCTGATTGTACATCGAATAAATACATATGATTTTTAAAAAAATCTATTCGCTCTTCCTTTGGTAAGAATTCAAGAATAGGTAATATCAGGTTACCTTCCCCGGCATAAAGATCGACCCATGTATACTGATATAGTTTATCCTTGATTTCGGGAAAAATAAATTTTTGAAATATATCTATTGATGTAAGATGAGCTCCAAAAGTCCTTCTATTAATTTTATTACTAGGGTCGTTTATAATGTTTCCCTCTTTGAAACCACACTTTTTTATAAAATCAATATATCTTATATTTGATTTTATATCGTACTTAATAATTAAGAATTCGTATATTAAAGAGCTAATTTTAAGAGAAATGAGATATTGCCTAGGGTCTTTTACGGATATATGTTATTTTTTTGATTTTCATAGGAATTTCTGCCAAAAAATTTTTATCAAGGGTATTAACTAATTTTTTATATTCCTCTAAATCCAGACCTTCGAAAGGAAAAATATAATCTCCTTTCTCGATCGGTTTAGCATTAAACCAAATATCATATCCATCAGAAAATTCTTCTATATCAAAGGATCTAAGTTCTCTTTGATCTAATATGATAATTTCACCCTCTCCTTTTATTTCAATGGCATAATTCGGAATTTCGGAAAAATCAAAATATTTATTAAAGATAGAATGAGAAATAACCTTTTTACTGGTGATAACATATGTGTTTTTATATTCTTTTATCTCTAATTCACTAGCTTCTGAGGTCTTTTTTAATCTTCTTTTATATTTCTTATTTTTGAGTAGTAATTTTAACCAATTATCCTTTAGTGAGACTAAAGAACTTTTGCTCCAAATAATTTGTTCGTCCTCGTCCAAAAAACCTTTAATTTCTCCCATTTTTGAACTTGATTCGATTTTGGTTGATAAAATATTCGTGATCCGCGTTTCCTCTTTTTCAAGATTTCTAATATATCGCTTATCTTCTAATTCTTCCTTGACCTCCATTGAGGCTAAGCCAAATACATTCAAGAATTCGTCTAATTCTTCCCCTTGATCGATAGTTACTACTTTACATCGTTTAAATCCTGCTTTCATTATATCTCCTTGAATCTCAGTGGCAATCCTAGAGCCTAAAAATCGCTTTCGTACCGGAGATCGCGTTCCTTTCCAGAAATAAATTCTTTGTATGTCTTGGTTAATTATAATATAAGCGTTTTCGGGATGTAAAAAATCCCCTAAATCCTCTTTTTTTATTTTTAATTCTGTATAATCCCCAGTTTCCTTAACGTCAAAAACCATAAAGTCTTTGTATTCAGTATCAGTCATTTTAAACAAAATCGGAGATTTAAGAATCCTTTAAATGAAAATAAATTAAGTACATAAAAATGTTTTTAAATCTAAATATTTAGATTTAAAATAATAAAATTCTTATGAAGAAAGGCATTAATTTCTTTAATTGACGAGTTTATCTCAAACATTAATTATGAAATTAAATAAAACTCTGGAACATAAATTAGAGAGCCTTATTTCGTTTTTAAAAAATAAAAAAGTAATTGTTGCTTTTTCAGGAGGAGTCGATAGCTCTCTGCTTGCATTCCTTTCAAAAAAATATGGAAAAGAAGCACTACTAGTGACGGAACGTTCGGTTCTTTATCTTGATGATGAAATTAACGAAGCAGCTGAGTTCGCTAAAAAATATCAGATTCCCCATATTATTATGGATTTAGATCCTTTGGATGATTATGATTTTACAAAAAATCCTGTCAATCGCTGTTATATTTGTAAAAAAGGATTGTATTCTGGAATTATTAAAATTAAGGAAGAAAAAAATTTCGATATAATTCTAGATGGCTCAAATTTAGATGATCTTTCGGATTTTCGGCCTGGTATGCAAGCTTTAAAAGAATTGAATGTTTCAACACCCTATATTGATTTTAAAATAAACAAGGAAGAGATCAGACAATTATCCAAATATCATGAATTAGAAGTACACTCTAAACCATCAATGGCTTGTTTTGCTTCAAGAATTCCTTATAATCAAATAATTAATGAGGAAAAACTAATTATGGTAAGAGAAGCAGAAATATTTCTTAGAAGTACATTTAAATTAAAACAATTAAGAGTAAGACTCCATGATGGAAATTTGGCACGAATCGAATTATTAAAAGAAGAATTTCCAAAAATAATTAACGAACAAACATTAAAACTAATAAACAATAAATTTAGAGAACTTGGATTTAGTTATATAACCATAGACATCGAAGGATTTCGTAGTGGTTCTATGAATGAAATTTTGTCTCTTAATGATAATTAAATTCAGGTTTAAATATTGAACCACTTAACCAAAAGAATTATTAATCATTAAAGTAATTATTAAATGATCTATAATAATTGAGGGTTATTCTTTTGGCAGTTCCCCTTTGGCGATTTATTCTTGTTTATATATTGTCTGCGTTTATTTGTGCAATTTTAATATTTATAAGCTAATCAATCTAAATCTAATCACGTTTGCTCTAAAGCAACACATAGTGTATTTTAAACTGGTGAACTGGTGAAGTAGGGAAACACATCTGCGCTGGACCGCAGACAGAGATTATCAAGAATAAAGCCATAGCCATG
>CAZRKO010000275.1:0-2724 GCA_964600445.1 uncultured archaeon | reverse complement strand
CTCGAAATATTATAATACGCTCGGGTTCAACTATCCTTTCCAATATTTTTTCTTTTTGAAATATTGAATGTCTTTCCAAAGCGGGGACTAATGATTTAAGCACTTCTTTTACAGCTTGATGAAATTCTGGTTGCCCAGGATCTTTTTCAATAACTTTTTCATAAACCCTATTAATATATTCAGACATAATTTTGACTTTAAATTTTTTCAGTAATTCTTATTATAAATAATAGTATAAGTTAAACAATTTTTATTATTTTTATTGATTTAGTTAATATAACTAATATATTTAATATAATTCTTGAACATTATAACACAAAAATAGGTGCAATTTTGAACAAAGAAAAGATACATCTAATGAAAAATTATCTACCTAATTTATTGCCTGAAGCTGAACAATACAGAGACATTATAAAAGTTTTTAAAAATTCCAGTGAATTAAATGAACCAAAAATGCATTTTTATTCAGATCCTGTAAAACAAATAGCCATATTGTATTTAGAATGATTGAATTAAATCTCTCTTAGTCCCCAAAAATGAAATTAGATCTAAATTAATAATAATTTTAAGAGAAATCATTACTTCTATAGAATTAATTATTATTATTGTAAGATTGCAGAGTGATTATGGATAAAATAGCAATAATTGACTTTGGAGGTCAGTATTGCCACCTCATAGCAAGAAGAATTAGAGATCTTGGAGTTTATTCAGAGATTTTACCGTCGAACACCTCTTTTAGCAAAATAGCTAGCCTTAAACCAAAAGGGATTATCCTCTCTGGAGGACCTAGTAGTGTTTATGAAGAGGGTAGCCCTAAATTATCCAAAGATACTTTCAAATTGATTATAGAAAATAGATTCCCCGTTTTAGGTATTTGCTATGGTTTTCATTTGATAATCTACAAACTAGGAGGTAAAATTGAAGCAAGAGATAAAAAAGAATATGGAAAAACATTATTATATATAATCGAGCCCGACCTTATATTCAATGAGCTAGACGAACAGGAAATTGTGTGGATGTCGCATGGAGATCAAGTGACATCTCTGCCTAAAGGATTTGAAATTCTAGAAAAAACATAAAATTGCCCTATTGCTGCATATTGAAATAATGAAAAAAGTATTTATGGTGTACAATTTCTTCCTGAAGTTGCCAATACTCCCAAGGGAAATAAAATTTTAGAGAATTTTATATTTAAGGTTTCTAAATGCAAAAAAGAATGGAAATTAAAAGATTGGATTAGTCGTACGATTGACGAAATACGAAATGAAATAGGAGATAAGAATCGTGTTATTTTAGGACTTAGTGGAGGTGTTGATTCTTCGGTTGCTGCAATGCTACTTCATGAAGCAATTGGAGATCGATTGCATTGTATTTTTGTTAATAATGGACTTCTACGAAAAAACGAAGAGTTTGAGGTACAAGAGACATTTAAGGAGAAACTACAATTTAAGAACTTTCACTATGTTGACGCTGAAGATCTTTTCTTGAAAAAATTAAAAGGAGTTGTTGATCCTGAAGAAAAACGAAAAATAATAGGTCATGCCTTTATTAGAGTATTCGAAAACAAAACAATTGAGCTAGAACATGAATATCCTAACATTAAATTTCTTGCCCAAGGCACAATTTATCCTGATAGGGTTGAAACTGCTGCAACTAGTAATGCCTCAGCGAAGATTAAATCTCATCATAACCTAACTTTACCTGATGATATGATGCTGGAAATTATCGAACCATTGAAAGATTTATATAAAGATGAGGTTAGAAAAATTGGTAATAAACTGGGTTTATCGGAGGAACTCATCAATCGCCATCCATTTCCCGGACCAGGACTCGCTGTAAGATGTATTGGCGAAATAAAAAAACAAAGATTAAATATTTTAAGAGAAGCAGATAGTATATTAATTCAAGAAATTAAAAGAGCAGGAGTTTATAATGACCTTTGGCAAGCTTTTTGTGTACTTCTGCCTGTTAAATCAGTAGGGATAATGGGTGATTATCGAACTTATGAAAATCTCTGTGCCATCAGGGCTGTTGAATCTCAGGATGTAATGACGGCAAATTTTGCAAAATTAGACTGGGAGCTTTTAGAGAAAATTGGAACTCGTATCATAAATGAAGTAAAAGGAATTAACCGAGTGGTTTATGATATCTCAAATAAACCTCCAAGTACAATAGAATATGAATAAAAAAGAGAAATAATAAATAAAAATTTTCTTAGATCTTGAGATTGAATCTGTAAAAAAAATTATTCATAAATTCCTGAATAAATTTCTTTCTTTACTAATTCCATGTCAAGTTCTTCTTGTGATTTAATTCCTAGATCCCAATGCTTGCACACATCGATGGCACGCTGAGAAATTGCGGCTATATCTTCTCGATCAAGTAAATTTAATTTGAATTTTCTTGTACCCGCTAATAATTGCTTTAATCCTATTCCTAACTTGCTAGTGAAATAAGTGTATACTCCCATTGCACTAGCTGGAATTTCTTTATGATGATATCTACGCAATAATGCGTCATATTCAAGAAATGCTTCGCTTATGGTTAAACTGTCAGGATCTTTTTCTTTAGGAAATCCTAGGTAGTTAAGCATTGCAGGCGAAACTTCCTTATTTTCAATTACTTCGCTTGCCCATTGTGCCTTCATAGAAGCAGTTATAGGAGCCCTCGCCACTGCTACACAAGTTATATACGGAGCGCCCATTGCTAATGCTTTAAATATTT
>CAZRKO010000274.1:0-2754 GCA_964600445.1 uncultured archaeon | reverse complement strand
CAATACAACAACAAGGACAACAAAAACACATGGATAAGAAATGTCCAGTATCCTCAACACCATATCCGTCAGCTTCATCCATAGCTCTTCCAAGCAATGGGATTAAACCATCCTCAACGGCAAGTCTAACCCGTTCTAAAGCTTCCTCCTTACTCGCGACACGGCCTATGTCTTCAGTAATCAATATATCCAACGTATCATCACCCATGTACATACACCCATACTCCTTACTATGATCTTTACAATCATTGACTCTTCGACAGGGACAGTCATTAAGCATAACGATATTACTCGCTTTATCAATAAAGTGTTTAAAGACCTTAATCGGTATTATTTGATTTTCATACGTTCCAAGGGATTGATTGATAGGTATGAAAACTCCATAATCATCATCCCCTAATGCCATTTTAACATAATTTCTAAACACGGGTAATTTTGATAATATAAAAGGATGATATCCCTTTTCCTGATTGAAATTTGCAGTTAGAAAAGGTTTAGTTGTTTTTGATCTTTTTTTGCCTTTTTTTGTCTCCACAATTTTCCAATCTAAAACCTTATATAATTTAAACACACCTTTATGTCCCACACCAAACGAAAACTTAAAGGTTTCACCTTTTAAGAATTCACGAGCGAGATCTTTATTTCTAATTGTTAAAGTGATATCAGGCTCATCTAATTTTTCTCCAAACTTATAAGAAATTTTGTCTTTCTCAAAGATTTGATACCCAACAATTCCACAAATATTCCATTGAACTTTTAATAACTCAAAATCTTTTACGTCTACCTGATAAATTTTATCTTTCTGAGGTACGTCTTCATAATCTTTCATCATTTTTTTAAATAAAGATTCGATTTCTTCCTTATTTTCTGCCATAATTTCACCTTAATTGTTCTCAATTAAAATTAGTTAATGAATTATATAGATATGGTATAAATGGTTTTTAAACCGTTTTAATTTCCATAAATAGAAAATTTCTTATCTAATTTTTTTTTGAGTTCATTAGGAAAAGTAAATTTATTACCATAAAATTCAAAAATTATATCATCAATCTTTCTTTGTTCTGATGTATAATCGTAATCGAAGTTGTTCTTTTTGTTTTCTATTATTTTTTTAACCAAGATTTCAATCTTTTCTTTGATTTCAATATCGGGTAAAATGAACGGTAATGCATGTATACCGGTTATCTGAATGCTACTGGTATTGTTGATAATTCCTTTAGCGAGATAATTATATAGCGAGCTATTTAATAATCCTAAAGCGTATTCAATTGAAATTGAATCGTCAACGACAGTAAATCCTATTGCTTTATTAGAATCCCAATAACATCCCTTAGGCATGTATCGGGCAGCTAACCTTGAGCTTACTCCACTTATAGCAATTCCTTCTGATTCAAATGGAACATTTTTAGGTATATCATAAATGGGGATTGAGTTTTTACTCCAATCTAAAACTTCCATTATTGGTCTATAATATTGGTCTGCTCCACCTCTCTTCAAATATGTTTTCCATTTTTCAGATTCAAGCTCTTCTGACGATATTATTATGTGTTTTTGTTTTGGCTCAACTTTTTTTTTATTTCGGTTTCTAAAGATTTCTGCTAATTCTGTACCATCTACCGCCGCAATGAATTTCAAATTATTATGAGTATGCATCCCTATATATCCCTTGATATAATTTTCTAGTTTTGGGGCATGTGCGAATAATTCGATTATCTCTTTCTCAACATCTATGTAAAATAAGTTAAACGGTAATAATTCATACTTTTCCTGTTTAATTTCATAAACAGTTTTAGGCTTTTGATATTCTTCTTCATTTTTAACCCTTGGAATAATTCTCATTACATTCTCTTGTCTTTCATCTCTTTTTTCTTTGCCAGTATATTTAGTTAAAATAATAATGACTGGATTCGTATTTACATTTTGATTGTCAAAGAGATTTTTAGGAGCTAATATAACTTCATCAATTTTACAATTACTTAGTATGAATCTTCTTAACCGAGTATGAGTGTTTAATGTTAAAAAGGAATCACTGGTAATAAAACCTAATTTACCTCCATTTTTTAAACGCCAAATACTATTTACAATGAACATAGCATAGGTTTCATGAGAATTTATTTTACCATAGATTCTTTTTAATTTTTCTTTATTCTTACTTACATATTTACTAGCCTTATTTAAATAGGGTGGATTTCCAATAATAAAATCAAACTCATTATAGGAATCAGGATATAATTTTAATAAGGTGTCTTGGGATTTGAAAGATATTCCTAATTTTTCAATTTCAAACTTATAATCAGGATTAATATCAAACGCGAAAATCTGTTCCTTCTTAATTCCAATATTAAGTAGTACTTTCACAAAGATTCCGGGTCCTACACAAGGGTCTAAAATTTTATCGTTCTTGCCTATAGGACCTAATCTTGATATAATATATTCCACTGTTTTAGGAGGTGTTAATACTACACCTAATTCCTTACTATTAGGCAAAATTATTTATCAACATTCCTTAGTTTGCTCACTGATTATAATTACACTCACTAGTTATTTATTTTTTTTTAATCATTCGACAATAAAATTAAGTACTAGAGTCAAGATCTTTTAAAGTAATGGTAATAGTCTTACAAAGTCCTGCTAAAAGATGGGGGTTTATTTTATCTATCGTATCATTTATTGAATGGATGTACTTATACGAATCTATGTCACCAAATCCAATACCGATAAATTCCTTTTTTTTTAAAAAATAACCATCTGAAT
>CAZRKO010000273.1:0-2782 GCA_964600445.1 uncultured archaeon | reverse complement strand
AAATATTGGGTTTATAAATATAATTGATTAATGTAGTATATAAAATTATATTTTTAAATGATTTAAATTTTTTTCTTCAAAAAAAATTCTTTTTAAATTATGAAGTTTATATAGATTTTAAAATTTAGAGGCATAAATAATTGAAATATCGAAAGAGTTCTATACAAATGGCTCTATTTTTCGAAGATATTATCTTTTAAAAAGTAAAATTATGATATAAAGAATAAAAATGTTATTTAGTGGCGAAAAACTCTTTTACCACAAAAAACAAGAGCACAACCTAGCTCATCTGCTCGCTTTATAATCAAATCATCCCTTATTGACCCCCCTGGATTAATTATTGCTTTCGCCCCGGCATCTACAGCAACTTCCAATCCGTCAGGGAACGGAAAAAAAGAATCTGTTCCCATTAAGGAGTTTTTAAGTTTTTCCTTATGCCCGAATTCAATGGCTTTTTGTACAGCTAACTTCACGACATGAACACGACTTTGCTGACCGGCACCGATGCCAATTGAATAAACACCAGTATCGTACACTTGAGCAAAACATGCGGAGTTTGATTTGGCCCATTTCGATACTTTATAGGCAAAAATTAAGGCTTCTTTCTCACTTTCACTTACTGAATTTTTACTAACAACATTCCATTCTTTTATTACGGGTTTATGGTCATATTCTTGTACAACAGCACCACCTAAAGTTGCCCTAATTTCCAATTGTTTATAAATCTCGTCTCTCTTTACGAGAAAGTCTCCAAACTCCAAGATTCTTAGGTTTTGCTTCTGTTTTAAGATATCCAAGGCTTCTGAGTCAAAAGACGGGGCTAATAATACTTCTACAAATATTTTTTCTTTATTTACTATAAAATCTGCTACTTCCTTAGTTAGTTCTTGATTAACCCCCCATATACCCCCAAATGCTGATAATGGATCACAGCTAAAAGCCATTTGCACTGATTTTAATTGTTTTCTTTTGTCTATTGCCATACCATTTGGGGATGTATGCTTTAGAATTGCTGTTACGTGGTGTTCTGTCCCCATATCTAGTAGCATTTGTATGCAAGCATCAATATCTAAATAATTATTAAATGAAATTTGTTTACCCCCTAGTTGCTTAAAACTATGTAACCCCTGCTTAGCAGATACATCACGGTAATAAGCCGCGGCTTGGTCCCAATTTTCTCCATATCTACAATCTTGGACTTTTTCATATACTTTGATTAAATGTTTACCCATAATAACATCAGGGTTATAATAACTCTGTAAATAATTTGCGATGGCCGCATTGTAATCTGCCATTATTATAAAAACGTCTTGAGCTAATTTTGCCCTGAGTTCGTCACTAATTCCTCCCTTCTCCTTTAATTCCTTTATAATCGAATCATAATATTTAGGACTCGGTACTACTACAACATCAGGAAAATTTTTAGCTGCGGCTCTAATCATTGTAGGACCACCAATATCAATCATTTCTAGTGCTTCTTCTAAAGTGATACCAGGCTTAGTAATAGCTTCTTTGAATTGATATAAATTACATACAACCATATCTATTGGAGGAATATTATATTTTTCCGCGTCATCAACATCTTTTTTAAGTTTTCTACGATATAATATGCCTCCTTCAAGTTTAGGATGAAGTGTTTTTACACGACCATCAAACATTTCTGGAGATTTTGTATATTCAGAAATCTTTATGAAATTTATTCCATTTTGATCCAATAATCGGCCAGTACCACCAGTAGAAAGAATTTCCACTCCAAAATCATCTACTAAGACTTTTACAAAATCCAATACCTTAGATTTATCAAAAACGCTAATAATCGCACGTTTAATTTCTTTCATATAAAGTCGTTTTAGCTCTTTTTAAATTCAAAAAATTAATAATATTAAAAACTAGTATTTTATATCGTTAAAAGCTATGTAATAAAAAGTTAATAAATAAAGGTTTTCCTTGTTCAAGATCAATGGAAGATGCTAATTTTCTCAGACTTTCTCCATTATCTTAAACCTTGAATATCTCCAACAATATCTTTACCTCGTTCCACTAATTCCGGATTTTTAAGCAATTTGACTCCACATTCCGTTAATATTGCTTTTTTCTCTTCTTCACTAAATATATTTGCTTCAAACTTTTGAAACTTTATATATTCTATTGCTAAATTTACCCGTAATAATTCATGAAAAATCAAGCGTATATCCATATTGCACCCCGCTACTAATAATTCATCTGTTTTACGTTTAATTGCATTTTTGATAAGAGAACCAATCGTAGCACTGATACGGGGAATTGCAAATTGCATAATTGAAGTTGTGGCTACTACGGCTACTTGTTGTAAAATATTTATCCACCGATTATTATCAACATTATAAATAACCCAATCCACTTCAAATCCAAATCTTTTATCGTCTTCAATAAATTCCAGGTATTCCATTTCTTCAATTTTATTATTAGGTTTGAACGATAGACTCACTTCTCTCATTTCACCAATATATAAAATATCTCCATCTTCTCCCTTATACTCCTTAATTTTGTCTTTAGGAATTTGAAAAAGTTCAAAACACATAAGAATTGCAGTTTTTACTACACTAGGAGGATCTTTAATAGTAGTTTTAAGTGCTTCAAGAGATTTTCTTGCCATTCTCATGTATTCTAAGAGTTCATCTTGATTTTTAATGTTAATTTTCGCTGCAAGTGCTTTAGGATCTTTATCGATGAATTCTAAAAATAAACCCAAGTTTTCTATTTGAGTCTGCTCGATAATATGATTTACATCCTTTTTTGATAA
>CAZRKO010000272.1:0-2786 GCA_964600445.1 uncultured archaeon | reverse complement strand
AAATTCAAGTTGATACTTTTTACATAATCAAATTGAGCACTTAAAACGTCTATTCTATCATCTAAAATTTTTATTTTATTTTCTAAGATTGACCGGAAGTTTTCTTTTTGTTCTTCACAAATTTCTGTGATAAAACCTTTGATAATACTCAATTCATCAATAATCTGTACTTTAGTTTCTTCCCATTCTTCTAATAATTCAAATGCTAATCTTTTGAATTCAAAGCTGTTAATTATATTATTAAATTTTTTTATATCTTTTAGGATTTCATCATACCTGGTATTTAATTGCATCTCGGTTTCATTAAATTTAAAATCTTCTATGTATGAATTTAAAATATTCCTGAATTGAGCGGGTATTTTCCGAAATTCTATAATTTTTTCATAGAAAGTAGATAATTCATTGTTTATTTTCTCTATATGTTTATCTATTTCTTTAAAGCTATTTCTGATTTTACCAACACATAAAATTAATTCTTCTTTGACTTCAAAATCTCTTTCTCTTGATAACGCCTTGTTTAATTCTATAGTGATCCACACAGCTAACTTCTGATTTTTTAAAATAAAACAGATATTACTCAGTAATGTTATAGTTTTCTTTCTTTCTCTCCAATACTTTGACTCTAACCTATAAAGTATCTTAATTATTTCATTTTCTATTTCTATTTGGTATTCTTCAAATAACCGTTTGAAGACTAAGGCTATTCCTACTCTTATATTTTTAGAGGGATTTTCTAATTCTTCAAAGATATAGGGAAATATTTCATCGATATGTGTTTGACCTAAATGGTACATCGCGTTAATTAGGTTATTACGAAATTCATGATCGCTTGTGTCTAGTGAATTTATTATATTTGACCAAATTTGATCAAAGTTGTTCTGAGCGATATTAACTAGGGATTCAATTACCTTTAATTGAATTCTATAGTCATTCTCATTTAAAAGTTTAATTAATTTAGGAATTATTGGAATTATTTCGGATGATTTTTCTTTTCCAATCTCTCCAAATAACCAGATAATTAACTCCTTAACTCTTGGCTTCTCATTATAAAGAAGATTTAATAGAACATAGAATATTTTATCTTTTGAAAGGAAATAGGTTCCCAGATTTTTTAAAAGATCAGCAGCAGCCCGCGCTACATCATCATCTTCGTCTCTTAAATTTACGATAACCATTGATAGCAATGGTTCAAGATCCCTGATTTTTGTATAATCTTGATTTAAAATCTTTTTAATGGTTTTCATTACATGGAATTTAACCTTCCAATCATTTTCCATTAATTTCTCATTAAATTCCTCAATGAGATCCTTGATTTCTTCCGAATCAATGTGTAATGACAAAATTAGGTTGCCCATTAATTTCACAGTTATTCTTCTTACCGAAACATCATGATCATACAACCTTGCCCGAATTTTAATTAATAATTCCAATAATAAATTAGGACGAAACATAGAAATTTGATATAGGATTTCAACAGACACCAATCTTATCCAGGAATCAGAATCACTAATAAATTTTTCAATGATTTTGATTGTTTTTAACGAAATTGATGGACTCTTGTCGCAAACCAAACTTAATAGACTCAAACTCTTATATATAATTTCTTTATTGGTTTCGATAGACAAAACTTTAAAGATTTCCTCAGCGGCCTTTGAATGTAAGCCGGCTAAGATCATTTTTTCAATTAATTTGGTGTCGTAAGTTTGAGTTGTCACACTTATCAAATAAAAGAATTTTTTTTTTTACCAAAGTTATTTTGATGAACATATATAAAAATGTTTTTCAAAAAGAACATAAAAAATTAATCTTAAATATGTTAGGTTCTAATTTACTAAAAAAATATAAAAATAATAGAAAGTAAAATAAGAAAAAAAATAACTTACTCGTTTAATTCAATGATTGCTTTTCCTGGTGTTGCTACTCTTTCTCGATAAGTTAAGGTCCCCTCATCGACTTCTTTTGTCTTAACTAGTCCGCGTTCAATATCTTTTTCTGAAACGTAACCTCTTTCACCTGCTTCAAATTGTTTTACAATATTGCCATCTTTATCCTTTATGTCAACATAAGTAAAGGTCGTCTGTGCTAGATCAAAATATACTCTTTTTCCCTCAATCTTAGTGATCTTTGCTTCCGTGACAAGAAGATCTCCACATCGAACCATTCCGCGCATTTCCACATCTGTTTCAATTAATTTTCCGTATTTCCCATGCTCCAAAAAGTCCTCGAACGATTTAGTAACAAATCCGAATGAAAATAATCCATGAGCAATTATGCCCTTAAGACCTGCTCTCTCGGCTACTATATCGTTAGTATGAATAGGATTAGTATCCCCACTCCACTTAGCGTAACTTTTCAGAAGTTTACGATCTATTTGATCAAATTCATTCTTAATAACTTGTCCTATTTTTAGATCTGCAATTTTTACCATTTTAATAACCTCCTGGTCTTATTGCTGCACTAACTGTAGCTTCACAAACCATCTCATCATTTTGGTTTTTAATATCTACAATTAATTGAGCAAATAAAATCATATTTGATTCAACTAACCAAACTTTGCCCCATCTTCCTTTTGCCGTGAGTCTATCTCCTGGTTTGATGTCTACACATCCATCCCAATTATATTTTTGGCTCGCATGTAATAATTTACCAAGATTGAGTATGAAATCGCGTTCTTTACCATCTTGTACCAACTTCATTCCTAAAAGTAGTTTATAGAGCGACTTAACCGTATAGTGATTGGCAAAGGCCTTGCATGCGACTATTTCCTCCTCCGAACCTACATACTT
>CAZRKO010000271.1:0-2791 GCA_964600445.1 uncultured archaeon | reverse complement strand
GTTACTTTACTATTTTATTAAGTGTAAAAATCTATATAAATAGGATGTTTTTGTTTTGATGGTGATAATTTGATAAATTTTTATACTATTATTATTAAGAATTCTGAATTATATAAAGGGGTAATCTTTGAAAGATAATAGTGAATATAGGATTGAAAAACATGAATTCTCTAATTATAGTACATTTACCTCAATAGATTTGAGTGAATATTTTACCCTTATTTTAGAAACTTCTAATGATTTGCTCTCAATTTTAAATGAAAATTTTGAGTTTGAATTTATTAATAAATATGCTTTTAAAAATGTTTTAGGATATTCTGAAGCAGAAATAATCGGTTCTCCCTTTTTATCTCTTATCCATCCAAATGATGTTAAAAATGACATGAATATTACAAAGATGGATATTGTGAATAAAAATCAATCCCAAGAAATGAGATTAAAACATAAAGAGGGTCATTATTTATGGTTTGAAATAAGTGGTAAAACATTTAGTGATAAGCATATTACTAATAAAACTGTTATAATTTCAAAAGAAATTTCAAACTGGAAAATTATAGAAGAAAAATTAAAGGATAGTATAGAAAGAAATCAGAGAATTACAGAAAACATTAATGACCTAATATTAATTCTGAATGAGGAATACGAATTCGAGTTTGTAAATGAAATTATTTTATTTAAACTGATTGGATATAATAAAAGAAATTTAATCGGTAATTTGTTTATTAATTTTATTCATCCTGATGATATAGAATTAGCTCTTAATACATTAAATAAACGTTTTAAAATTGAAGAAGAATCGATTGAGCTTAGATTTAAACATAAAGAAGAAAATTGGATTTGGCTAAGATGTCGAGGAAAAACATATTATGGTAAGAATGGAAGACTAAAATGGCTTATTATAGCAACAAATGTTACAGAACGCAAGCAAGCTGAAGAACGATATAAAAATTTATTCGATAACTCGCCAAACGCTATAACTCTTATAGATTTTAAAGGAGTTGTCATCGATTCTAATTCTACTTCTGAAAAATTATTTGGATATGAAAAAGATTATTTAATTGAAAAAAACATTAATGATCTAACAGAAATTTTTCCTATTGAAATAAAACCTTATTTTAAAAAAGTTTTTCAAGCTTCTTTTATAGGGAAATTTCCTGACCCAATTGAACTGCAAATTAAAAAAAGTGATGGTAATTTTATATGGGTTTATAATCAAGCTTCCTTATTCAAAATTGGAAATACAATGTTAATACAATTTATTTTCCAAGATATTACGGAAAAGAAAAAGGCTGAGCTTTTAGAACAAAAATTTAAAGAACAACTAGAAAAAGAAGTTCAAATTAGAACAAGTGAATTAAATGATGCACTTGAACAACAAAAGCTATTGCTAGATCAAATCCTAAAATCATCCCAATTTAAAACAGAGTTTATGTCTACCATGTCTCATGAGCTAAGAACACCTTTAAATGCCATCATAGGATTTACTGACCTACTTTTAGAAGGAGTATATGGTCAATTAAATGAAGAACAATTAGAATTTGTTAATGACATAAAATCATCTGCAGAACATCAATTCGATATGATAAAACATATTTTAGATATATCAAAAATAGAAGCCGGGCAAACAAACTTAAACATTCAGAAGTTTTCATTAAATAACATAGTTAATCAAGTTCACTCATCATTAAGACCTTTATACAAAAAGAAAGGACTGAAATTTAAAGTTAAAGGATTAGAGACTGAAAAAGAGATTTGGGCTGATCCTATAAGGTTTAAAGAGATACTTTTAAATCTTTTCAGTAATGCAGTAAAATTTACAATGCGAGGCAAAATTACCTTTGTTGTACAAGATAAATATGACCAGTGGCTATTTAAGGTAAGAGATACTGGAATAGGCATAGCGCGCAAAGATTTTGATTTGATTTTTAAGGAATTTAAAAGGGTTGATTCCACATATGTTCGTTCTGTTCCAGGAACGGGGTTAGGTTTATCATTAACTAAAAGATTAGTAAATTTACACGGAGGAGAAATATCTTTCTTTAGTGTTTTGGGAGCAGGTACAACATTCACTTTTTCTATTTCTAAGAAATTAGAAAATCAACTAGTTAATAATTAAATTTTCTATGTTAATATTTTTTAATTTAATTCAGATGTTTTTAAAAACTTATGGTTATGATGCTGAATTCCATTTGTTCGGAGATATTATCCCTAATGAAATAATAGGAGGGACGGAGATGGCCGATGACATGCGAGTAGCAAGGAAATTACCAGAAGATACGGCTGCCGAAATTAGGAAAGCAATCTCGTCTTGGATTTGAAAAATATTATACAACCGAATTTATAAATATTATGAAAAAAAAAGTATTAATCCTCAAAAACATAACCCATGAAAAATTGCTAAAATTTCTTTAATTGTTTGTATGAATAATTTGAACTTCCCCCTAAAAAAATCAAACGAAATATTTAATAGAATACTTTTATTAGAAAATCTTCTCGATTAAATTTTTTATAAGTGATCAACGAATATTAATTTTTTCTATTAATGTTACATTTTTGTTAAATCATTTCTCAAATTAATAATTGAGAAAGCTTCTTCTCTTAGTTTTACTTTCATAGAAAATATTTAAATATATAACTCCCTATTTATTTTCTTTTTAGATTAAGATTTTCGTAATATAAAATGTATGTATAAATTACTACAGTTTTAATAAAAATTATTCCTACTGAATGCTAACTAAATTGCAAAAATCAAACAATAAAATTAAAATTACGATAGTAGGTCCTCCAAACT
>CAZRKO010000270.1:0-2792 GCA_964600445.1 uncultured archaeon | reverse complement strand
TAAGACCATATTCCGTTGTTTCCCGGTTCATATCTTGAACTTTTTCAAATTCCTCGTCCTTTGTGCTGTCAAAGCAGATAATTGGCATACAGATTGCTTGTCTGCAGCGCTCAATGCTGGCAATCCACATTACAGGAGGGAAACCATACTTTTCCATCGCTTTACAATACATCTCAGCGAAGTGCGCACATTCATTCCAGGGAGTATACCAGGTAATAAATAGGATTTGGGTACTAACCAGAGACTGATTAGGCATATCCCGCCTCCCAGAAAGAATATGGAATAGCAATTTTGTTCGGTTTCTTCATTCTGCTTGCTATTTGTTTAGGATGAAGTTCCCAGGGTTTCATAGCTGCTCCATTTTTAGCTCGATTCTTTTTAAAATCTTCTGCCATTGAATTAATTCTCCTAACTACATAATCCAATTCCTCCTGTGTCTGTGCCCAACATTCCCAATTCATCCACCACGGTGATACTCCGATTTCTTTATAGAATTCATAATCATGTGGAACTTTATCTTTTGGCCATCTTGCCATAACAAGAGGATAATTGCCTCCCTGGACCATTACGGTGTTGTGAGCAATTCCAAATTCTTGATGTCCTATTTCTAGAGTTAGGTTTTGCATATCATAGGGATTGTCCATACCCCATGCTACAACAGTCTTAAACTTTGGATGCGGATAAATTTTTACAGCTGCTTTCGTAACTACTCCCATGGTTCCTTGCGAACCCATTAGAAATGACCACATATCTGGCCCTAATCCATATTTATAGAATGGTTTAGCAAAAGGAAGTGCCCAGGAACCGGTACGTACCACATCACCATTAGGGAATACAATCTCACCGCACATAAAGTTATCTCCCTGTGGTCCTACACTAGAAGTATAAAGAGAAAAACCTCTATCAATAGCATCTCCCATTACAGTAGCAGCAGGAGGGGCCCCATCAGCAATTGGAGGGGCCCAGTCTGGATGATTTTTGTGCATATAGGCCCAAAGCGTACCATTGGTTACACCCGGTTCTATAATAACATATCGATTTTTTTCGTCAATTTCGATGATACGATCCATTCTGCCTAAATCGAGTAGCACACCACCAGGTCTAATAGTAGGGCAAGCAAAACCACCGGATAATCCTCCAGAAACAGGACTAACAGGTATTTTTTCAGCAGTGCAGTAAATTAAGATTTTGCGGATTTCTTCAACGTATTTAGGCCGTACGACAATGTCTGGTATTTGACTTTCGAGTCCCATGACTGACTTGGCGAGGTAAGAAGCTGTAATTGCCTTATTGTTACTGGCATAGTTTTTTCCAACTATGCCGATCATTGCTTCAAGATCTTTTTCCGTTGGAAGTTTATAACTCATTTGTATTTTTCACCAAATTTTTTTATATTTTTTTACTTTTTTTTTTCTAATTTAATATATTTAGATTTAGATAATTTTGAAAATTAAGTACTGAATTTTAAATTTTCTTTAAAGAAATTTCATAAAAAGATAGCCTTATTCTTATAAATGATTTGGTAACACTTTAAATGGTTATCTCTAAGATAATTATTTTATGCGATAACTATAAAATAAAAAAGTTGGAAACAATTGGTTCAGTAATTACCATGTTTCTTTAAAAAAAGAAACATCAATAATTATGATCTTATCATAAAAACTATGACGATTAACTAATCTTTTATAATTTTTCTCTTTTTAGCAAATCGAAATCCTATGTAAGCAAAACCAATTGAGATTAAGAAAACTAATGGCAGATAAGCAAGAATAACATACGCGAATAAAGATTCTATTGTATAGAAGTATATAACCATAATTAAGATAATGTATATTACCGAATTTAAATACGCAAACTTTTCATTTAACACTAAATAGCCAGAGATTAGGTTGGGTAATATAAATACGATTAACAATATAATTAGAGAGATCCTTATCATTGCAGGTAATACTTCAGTATATATCTCCTCTTGTGTATAGATATCCTTTTCAAGATATAAATTTTGAAAGATATAATCTCCTGAAGTAATGTTTAAAAAGTTTAAAAGAATGCAGAGGGGAACTAATAGAAGCCATGAAAAAATAAGTCTTTTGAATAATGGATAACTTATCTTTCCGCTTAAGTTTTCTTCAATGATAACGTTCATTTCCTCCTCTTCAATTTTATCTGGGTTATATTCAGGTGCAAATGCTCCAATAAAATCTTCTAAAATATTTCTAAGGATTTTCATGATGAGTTTATTATCGTCAATTGAACTTACAATCGCTGTGGCGAGTAATTTCTCTCTTGATTGAGGAACTAATATTAATTTATTATCATGCCCAAGATCTATATATTCTATTTCACTTTCTAGTGCTTCTCTGCTGAAATTTGCCAATGAGGCAAAAAATCCAATTAACACATTATCATCAAATCTTTCTGCCTCAGAGAGATGTTTAGAATATAATAAGGTTCCATTAAATTTCATAATATACAGTCTTTTTATCATATCATTTCAACACCTAACTATAACATTTTTCCTAAAACTTTATCTTTAATTTCCATAAATTCTAAATATTCTTCCAATGATGCTATGTGTCTTTTAAAATTGTAAATATAATCTCCAATTGATTCGAATAATTTAACGAGTACTTTATTTGGGTTTTCATCTATACAGTATATTTTATATCTTTCATGTCTTCTTTCTTCAATAAAAATGACAGTTTTTATTTTAAGCATTTTGTCAAGGGCACTTTTTTCGGGGTTGTCTAATTCAATTGTAATAATTTCTCCCGCTTGAGGTATTTTTGAAA
>CAZRKO010000269.1:0-2795 GCA_964600445.1 uncultured archaeon | reverse complement strand
CATCAAACGGAAGGTTGTAGCGCTTTAATACTGCAATACATTCATCCACGTGAGGGGCATTCCCTACATAGTTAAATTTTTCATTTATTTCTGAAGTTACTTCTTGCATTTGAGCCTTATTCGTATAAATTTTGCGGTATTGTAAGTTTAATCTAGAAGCATAATAAGGAACTTTACCAAAGTCGTGATAAATTGCCGTCTGTATGGCCTTGGGCAAGTCAATCTCGTTATAATTCTCTGATATATCTACATGTTCTTCTCTTAACCGATTTACATATTTTTTCAGGAAATCAGCGTTTTTATGTATTTGGAAGACAAGATTGGTAACTAATAAGATATGGTCATATAATCCACCCTCATAATCCCCATGATACCCTCCTAATGCTGCAGGGATCCTTTTTGCCTCAGCTAAGATATTTCTTATTTGTTCTTTAGAGGCATCTCCTATATTGATCTGGTTGAGAAAAAATTCAAAACTCATCGGTTTAAAATTGAGAAGATCAATGAGGTCTTCCTTTATGAACAACATAGGATAATTATTTATAAAGTTCATTAAATCCATTATAAATAAATGAAGGTTTTATACTTATAAATCCGCTAGGACTATAAATTTTTGTATCATGTAATTAGAGATTCAAACTTATAATAGATTTAAATCCACACTTGAGAATTTAATGAACTTATGTTATATTTTCATTTTTTCTTTTAATACTTCCAGTAAGTATATATATAATATGGGAGTAAAACTACAAGAACTCGTATTACGGGAGCCTATTAACATATCAGAGCTCGAAGGAAAAATTGTAGCCATTGATGCCCCTAATATCATTTTCTCTCTGTTAAATTTTTCCTATAAGAACAAGCAATTTGATCTTTCCAATTTAATGACCGATAGGACTCAAAGGGCAATATCTCATTTATACGGGCTCTTGTTCAGGATAAATTTCTACTACTCCAAGCGGATGTTTCCCATCTTTTGCTTTGATGGACGGGATTCTGAGTTAAAGCGCATGGTTACCAAAGATCACCTTCATGATTTTCGAGTGGTAAAAGAATGGTACCAAGACGCCATACATAACGGAAACAAGGAATTAGCAAGGAAACTGGCGTTAGGAAAAGAGTTTTTATGGCCCAACATTATTGCCGAATCAAAACAACTTCTTCATGCATTGGGGGTTCCGTACCTTGAATCTCCCGCTTCAGCAGAATCGCAATGCGCCTATTTGGTAAAGGCTAAAATCACTCATTATGCGGTTTCCCAAGACTTCGATTCGCTGTTGTTTGGTTGTCCGGCTCTCATACAAAACCTTTCCAAGTCCCTTAGAAGAAAAGTACAAGGCAAATGGATGTATAATAAGGTGAGCACCCTTAAAGTTGATTTAGAGGCTAATTTGAAAAGACTCAGGCTCGATCCATTTCAATTAGTTGATTTGGCCATGCTACTTGGCACTGATTATAACTCGGGAGTCAAACACATAGGTCCCAAAACCGCGTTAGAACTTATTAAAACCTATCACAATCTTGAAAGTATCATTGCTTCCCAAAAGAAGCGGTATGATTTTACTCACTTGACTCCTGAAAACATTCAAAAAATTCGCAAAATCTTTTTAAATTCTGACGTGTTGAAAATCTTGCCCGATTTTTATTGGGATCCTCCTAACAGGGCAAAAATAATAGAGCTAATGTGCGAGGATCATACTCTAAATACAGAGCGAGTAGAAAACAACGTCCAAAAAGTCATTAAGAGTTACATCGCCTGTAAAGACTATTTTCATGAGCTAAAATCTGGACCAAAGATCGTCCAAAAAACGCTACTTTAATACAAAATATAGAACTTTTTTTATTAAAAGATGACCAATTGTCTCTGAATACTTTATATTTTCTAATCTCATTTCAATAGCTTTATCCTTAATCAACTTTTTTAAACTCATAGAATTTCAATAAATCAGCTATCATCGAATGGAATAATTGTAAAAGAAAGATATTTCACTTAACAAAAAAGATTTTTTTCTATTGTTATCTTTTTACAATACAAACAAAAAATGCTTTTCTTTTCCAGTATTTTCTGAATTACTTAATAACTTATAATAACGGTTGATTAATATATGTTATCGGCTGAAACTTTCACATAACTAAAAATTTGGTAAAAGATCCTTAAGTTGCACGAGATGGATCATAGTGATTGATCTGATTTTTGTCGTGAACCTTTTTCGATCTTTTTCTTCATAATTTTACCCGGATACCAAAATCTTTAAATATCTATTTGATCTTATTATGAGTAACAAATAATTCAAAAATTAAAAAACTATAAAATTTTTATAAATTAAAAAGTGGAGGAATGAAAAAAATGTCAGACTATATTAGTTGGTCTCCTATTCGAAGATTGATGAAGCACAACGGCGCATTAATTGTTGCCCGTGATGCTGTAGATGAATTGGTTGATTGGATGGGAACCAGTGCTGAAATAATAACTAAAAGTGCATTAGTTTTAACCAAACACGGCAAGAGAAAGAAAATCACTCGAAACGACATCTTACTCGCAATTAAATACTTCAAATAAACGAGTGTATGTGTTTTTTTTTTTCTAAACTATACTTTATTTAATTTTTTTTTATTTTTTTTTATTTCTAGTTTTTCCTTGATGAAATAGTTGTTTAGATAGTTTGTTTAAAGTAAATTACCAAAGTTTATACGATTTCTGGATCACAGCGCTGTAATTGTGGTAGTAGATGTGGTAGTAATTCTTTTTGTCTTTTTTTCCTTTATATATACTCATTTTAGATATCTCCTAATAT
>CAZRKO010000268.1:0-2829 GCA_964600445.1 uncultured archaeon | reverse complement strand
TAATAACGATATAAAACTAGAAATATTAGAAGAGGGCTCTGCCTTTAAAGATTTATCGATAGATATTGAAAAAAAATTAGAAATTGAAGAAAAGGAAGATAAATTCATTGAATTATCCACATTAAATCACATTATTAAGAAAATACAGAAAGATTTCGAATTTAAATCTTATAAAGAGCTACAAATGGAAGCAATGCCCGTTAGGATGATAAAACGGAAAGTTATGGAATACAATCTTAATCGATTTCCTGTTTCACTTCCAGGTTTATTGACATTTTTAGAGTCAAATAAGATTAAAAAAGATTTGATTGAAAAAATTAGTTTTGCTCTAAATGAGAAAATAAACTATATTGAATTTGAGAAAAATATATTATCATACTTAAAATCTAAACTAATAGAGCAACTCAATACTAATCCAAATGACTTTATTTATTTTTTAGAGAGTTTAAATGAAAATAATTTTAATGAAGTAATATATGCCCTGAATAAACATGGAGTCTATAATATTTTACATTTAATAAATATAGATGAGGATATAGCACAAAAAGTTAAAAAAAATTTGATTCGATATAATATCGATAAATTTGATATTATGTCGTTAAATGACAATAAAGCGAATTTAATATTGCTTGCAAATAAAGAAATGTGTGAATCAGATTTTGCCAATTTGATAAAAAATGTGGAAGATAAATCTGACATATCAGAATTTAGTTTAGTAGAGGGATTACATCAAGAGAATGAGAAGATCAATATAGTTTGGAAATCATTGGAAGAAAAAATTGGATTTTCGCAAAAAGATTTCAAACAATTTGTTCGAAAAAAAGAGATAGTTGATAAATTCTTTATTCACGATTTAAATTTGAAAAATTATTCGCAAATATTGCTGTTGTTAAATTTTGATGAGATATTAACTAAATTAGCAACAGAAATTTTTTATTACATTTTTTCAAAAATTACACGTCAAATTAGTAGGATAATAGAATTATATTTAAAAATCTCTAATGAAAAGGCGTTAATTCTTGTAGCTTTGAAAAAAATGTATGGTACAACAGAAACCGAACGATGGGTGTGGGTAAAATTAGAAGAATTAATAATAAGTCGGCTTCTAAAAAGGCAAAAAGAGTTAGTAGTTGTATTTAATGCATTAAATAAACCTTTCCTTATTAATGGGTTTATTTTAGCTAGATTAACCGATATATCATTAAAGGATGGTATAGCAGAATTAGTTGATCAAGCGTCTCCAATTTATAAAAACGTTAAGCCATTAAAATTAAAGCATGATATAATATCTCCTGTATCTTACTGCATAGCTTATGATTTAATTAAGAGGTTCGAAAACTTTGAAGAATTACGTAAATTAAAAGTGAAACAAGTAGCTGAAACCAAAGAAAAAGAAAAAGAAGAGAAAAGGAAAAAAATACGTAAGCAGCAAGAAATTAGCACATTAAATTGGATTGAACGAAGAATTACCTCTTCTTTAATGAGAATTAATAGCCCAGGCATCAATCCAAATCAATTATATTGGCAAGAAAAAGATACAAAAATCGTAACCGATAATATTAAACTTCATAGCGAATTGAATGGGAGTATCTTAGATTTATTTACGGAATACTTCCATTTTGCTATCGAAAAAGTAAGATTGCACTCTGATATAAAATTACCAAATTATGAAAAATTATATGATATAGTTATAATAACCACTGAAACTTTAATAGAGAAAAGATTAGGACATTCTCCATCTTCAGAAGAAGTAAAAAATATGCTGGATGGGGAGAGATTTGAAATAGCTAAACAGATTGCCATAAAAATTGGTAAAATAGTAGATAAAGCACTATATTCTAAGTTTAAAAAGAAAGGAAGATAATTTTGATATGTTGTAATATTCGTAATAGATCCTGAAATTTAAACTCCAACTATGAAAATCTTTTTTGTAATATATGAATTAAGACGTTTCAATCACAACATTCAAAAATAACAAAATTATTATAATTATCCTTATTTAACTTATTTACAGATTTAGTCAATCTACATCAATAAAGATCATTAAAAATGGTAACTTTCAAAAAACAGCTAGAATATTTGAAGGATTCCCTATCACAAATCATTTTAGGATTAATAATGTTTTCATTGTCCTTTTCAGGATTAGGTATTGCTTTACTACTTCGACAATGGAAATATAGCGGAACGGTTATTGCCAGTTTCGGCATTTTAACTGAAATTGTTGCTCTTTTATTATGTTATGATATTTTTAAAGGCTTTCTAAAAAAAGATGAAGAGATTAAACCATCTAAACAACCAAAGAAAAAATTGAGTTAGAATTATTTTGTTCTATAAAAAAAGTTCCCAAGATCTTTTTTTTATTTTGTGAGATATTAAATATTGTTTAATATCAGTTAATAGTATGTTAGGATCATACTCCCAAACCTCTTCATTATTAAAAGAAAGACATTTTAAATGTTTTAATTTAAGCGCTTTTTTAACTAGAAAACCATAGGTTGCTACTTGTGGTAATGAAAATAAAAATTTCCCTTCAGGTTTATAATCAATTATTTTAATAACATCATCTTTTATTTGAATTAGGTCGATATGGCCTGTAATGTAGCTGTTATTTATTTTTTTCCAAATTGGAACTTCGATAGCAATAGAATCTTTATCCTTAATTAATATGTTTTTTAAAACAGAATCATGTCCAGGTTTTCTGTTTATTTGATTTTTATTATAACTCTCATAGACTTTTTGTACATATCTGGGAAATTTTGAATTTGAATCAGATTTTTTGATTTTACCAGCACGGATTAATTTTTTACTTAAGCTGGTAAGAAATGCATT
>CAZRKO010000267.1:0-2835 GCA_964600445.1 uncultured archaeon | reverse complement strand
TATTTAATAATAAAATATATACTCCTTCCATAGATAAAAGAGACTTAGTAGTAATTTCAAATCTTAATTTTAATAATCAAAAGTTTCTTAAAATGTTCTTTATATATCTTTCTTTAGTTACGTTTATAATTACCTTAAAATTTTCCATAATAAAATAGAAGAAATAAAATACTTAATTCATAAAGGTTTGGTGGAAACTTAATTCCTCGCACAAGAGTAAAGAGTTACTTAGGATACGTAAGAAATTTTCTATTAAATCGATTTACTAACAAATGTGTGCCTTATTCTGCTCAGATAGAGGTTACGTTAAGGTGTAATGCGAATTGTCCTTTCTGTTTTGTCAACTCCTTACCTGACGCGTACAAAAATAATGAAATGAATACAGAACAGATTAAGTCTATAATCGACCAACTTGACGAGTTAGGAGTAACAACTCTTTCACTTACAGGAGGGGAGCCCACTTTAAGAGAAGACCTCCAAGAGCTTGTCTATTATATGGGTGTAGAGCATAATTTTATCAATGGTATTACATCTAATGGTTTATTATTACCGAGGTTAATTCCAAAATTAGAAGGATTAGATTTTATCTTAACTTCACTTGATTATCCTACTGCTGAAATGCACGATAGATTTCGGGGAATTAAATTGTTTGATAAAGTAATCGAGGCTATAAATTTAGCTAATAAAAAAAATATTAAAGTTATTATTAGTACAGTAGTAATGAAGGGTAATTTAGGTTTTCTTGAAGATATTTGTGAATTGGCTGAAACCTTGGATTGTTCCATTGAATTATATCCTTGCGAAGATATCATATGGAATATTTCTGAAAAAAAATTAAAAGTAGAAAATGTTCAAGAGTTAATTCCAGATCTTTCCATATGGGCAAACAAAATTAGAGATTTAAGAACTAAATTTAAGAATATATTAACTGACCCTATCAGTCTTGATATTATAGAAAAGGGAGGATTTGGAGGAACTCCTTATCATCAAAATATATTACGCTGCAATGTAGCCAAATCTTATATGTTTATACGTCATGATGGATTTGTTGAATTCCCGTGTAAATTACACCCGGTAAAAAGGTTCGATGTATTGAAGCATTCTCTCTCTGAAATTAATAAATCAAAAGAAGTAAGAGATATTATCAAATTACATGATGATTATGATTTTTGCAGCGGTTGCCGGTTAGGATGTGCTATTGTCAGCTCGCTTCCAACGAACTGGTACGCACTTTATTCAAAATATGTACGCGGATTTTTTAGTGGAAATTTAAGATAATCTGTGATCTAAAAAACGAGTTTAGTTTAAACTCTTAAGTTGAAATAATTTCTTATACACAAAATTTAATTAAGATTCAATTTTTCAAAATATAGTGATAAAACTATGGCACTTGAACCAATTACAACAGATATAATATTTGAATTGATGTACATTTCCTTGGGTTTAGTCATTTTTGGTTTGATTTTAAATAAAATCTTAGGATTAAAATCATCTGTTATGAAGGAAATTAGAGATAATGCAAAGAACCTTCAAGAAAGATTAAAACAAGCTCAAGTTTTAGGAGACCCTAGGATTATGCAAGAATTGCAGGGTGAAACAATGCAATTGCTGAAGCAGATGTTAAAGAAACAGTTTCTGCCGATGGGAATAAGATGTATTATTTTTCTAGGAATTTTTTTCATACTTTCGTTTTATTATGGAGGATATGAGTATTGGTATTGGGTATACTTCTTATGGTCTCTTAGTTTTTCTTTATCGGTTTTTGGATTAACTAAAGCTTATAAAAAAGTGACTGGTAAAGAAGATGAAAAGAAGAGCCTAGCAAAAGAAATTGCGGCATCACTCGGACCAAAACAAAGATCATCTTTCTATATTTCAAATGTTTCTTCATTAAAAACTCAAGATTCACCAATAGATGATCAAATATCTAAAAACGATGAAGGAAATCAGGAATCCGAAGAGTCAGATGCTTGGAAGGATCGTTTACAAAATTAATGTTAATTATATGTAATAACTGTCATACATTAGAAAGTAAGTTTAGAGATTTAACTAAAAAATGAGACGCAATATTCTAATATTAAACATCTTTTTCGTTATTTTATTTTTAATTTTCTTATTTTTATCAATATTCTATGGTTCAATCATTGGATTTTTCTTTATCCCTCTCTTATGCTTCCTACCTTTTGCATTTAGAAAAAAATCAAGTCAAGGAATAATGCTTGACGAATATAAATCGAAGCAGGAAGATGCCTATAAAATCAGATATTGTCCAGCATGTGACGGTGAAATTAAAGAACCTGTTGCAAAATTCTGCTACCATTGTGGATCTAAACTACATAATAATTAAAAGGTAATATTCAGTGAATGAAAACGAAAATATACATAAACAAGTAATTCTATATTTTTCCTTTGCTGTATGCATGATTATATTAAATTATATAATTCAAAAATCAAATCAAGTATTTTTTTCATACCTCATTTGTCAAAATTTTGGACATTTTGAGCTTATTCAAATGTATTATTGTTCGAAAGAACCATATAATATGCCCGAATTAATTGGGTCCATTGTTGCGGTAGGAATTACTTATATTTTGAAATTTATTTTGGATAAATTCATCGTTTTCCAGAAGAAAGCTATAGAATTTAAGGAAACTTCTGAGGAGTTTTTAAAATATTTTGGTTTTGCGATTATAACGACCCTTGAAAATATTGGTATTCAATTCTTATTGACTAATTTTTTTGGAACTCCATTAGAAATAAGTATGGTGGTAGCCTTAACCATTGGTTATTTAACTAAATTCTTTTTAGATCGCAAGTATGTTTTTATAAAAGAAT
>CAZRKO010000266.1:0-2839 GCA_964600445.1 uncultured archaeon | reverse complement strand
TTGGAAGAGAATGGCTAGGGCAAAGAAATAAGTTGAGCGAATTTCAAACATTAAAATGTTATATGGCTCAATTACCGGCTACGATACTTCAATTATTAGGAATTAATCCTCCTAATTTTATCCCAGAACCCGATACATCTTAATAATGCTTTTTTTAGATTTTATAATAAATATGTTCATGTAAAAAGAAATATGAGCAATTTCTCCTTTCTCTTAGATTCTTAAATATTGGATAAGAAGATTTAATTATTACTTTTTGTTTAGTATTAATAAAAAGAAAATTCTTATATAGATCATATGAGCGAATTAGAGACTATTAAATGTTATTTAACTCAATTACCAGCTACCATTATAAATCTATTAGGTGTCGAATCTCCAAAACATATCCCAGAACCCGTTCAGCCAATTTTAGATAAGTATAAAGGCATTGATCGTTTAACTCTCAATTTAATTGATAATTTTGGCTTATTTGAGCTTACATATATGAAACCGCAATGGATGATTACCAACTCAGAAGTCATGCTTTTATTAAGTACTAAAAACCCTTATACGTTAGGAGTTTTCCACCAAATAATGTATGGGGGATTTGAGATTGAACCAAATGGGTTTCATTTACTAAGATATCTTAATGATGGCGGGAAAAAATCATGTTATATAGCCAGAAAAAAAGACTTGGATCGTTATGATGGTGGTACCTTATCCATTCCAAAAGAGACTGATATGGCAACCTGGGTTGAATCTGCCAAAGCCATTAATAATTACGACCTCTCATGGATGCATTATTTAGACTTTGAAAATTTACACAAACAGCAGCAAAGATTAAAGCAAAGAACACCGGAAAATTTAATTGAAAAGTTAATTAATCGTACTGATAAATGGATTTTAAGTAATTACAAACAACTTAGAAAGAATTCTTTAATGATAATTTTGGGAGATCACGGACGATCGAAATTAAATTTAGAATATTCTGGTAAAATTGCTCAATGGCGTGAAGCTAGTGTACCAATCGCAATTTTTATTCGCAAATAATTTTAAAATGTTAACAGAGTAAGGGCATTAAAGAAGATGGAAGAAAAAGATAAAGAATATAAGAGATTTACGGTATCACTTCCAGAAAAATTATATGAAGACTTTGAGCAATTCAGAAAGAAAAAAGATATGTCACGATCCGATTGCATCCGAAAGGCAATGACAGCGTATATGATTAATGAAGAAAGCATAAATTCTTTAAGCGGGGATGTTGTAGGATGCCTTACAATGATTATGTCGCATGAGCATTTCGACCCAACTCACAAACACCCTCACGAACATGATGACGAATTTACTCAAGATCATGGACATACACAAGCTACTGAACACCCCCATGAACATGATTTTATCCAAGGCAATCAACACGACCATGATTATACTTCAAGACCTATTTATGCGAATGTCCAACAAACTGACTTAATCTTAAAAAATGATATCCAACATCATTATGGGGATATAATAATATCAACAATGCATATCCACTTGGAGTTCGATAAGTGTCTTGAAATAATTGCTGTTTCAGGATCTCACGAGAGAGTAAAAGGGATATATGAAAAACTTCAGAGATTAAAAAGCGTATTATCAATTGGATTTTTTATTGTAGATAAAGAAGGCTCCTAAAAAAAGGTTCAAATTCTCACTTAAGAAAGAAAAGGAGAGAAAAGAATAAAAGATACCTGATCTAAAGGATAAGTTTTATGATAAGGCGATTTGAGGGAACCTTTATTCTTTTTATAAAAGGTTATATGTGTTATTTCATAATTATTTCTTTATCAATTTAAAACTACACACTCTATTCAATTTCTAATTTTTATAAAAAAAGGTAAATAAAAAAGTACATTAAAATTAAAAAAAGAAAAAAACTGAATTAGTTAAATGAAAATAATTTAGATGATAATTGAATATGAATTCTGAAGAATTTTACATTCAATTATAAATCTTTTTCTTGAACTGTTTTTCTGCCATTAGCTTTAGCCCTTGCGATTGCTTTATCGAGAACATCTATGATTGCGTTATTAAGAGAATCACCATCAATTAAACCACCACTTGTATTACATTCGTTTGATTTAATATATTCTCGAACTTTACTCTTCACAAAAAGGGCCTCCACTTTAGCTCCACCTTTTTTAGCCATTTTTTATTCCTCCTATAATGATTTGATTTGTGTTTAAAATTTTTTTAAATTTAAATATTGATTAGTTAAGCTTGTTTTTAAACTTTAAGGTTAACTCATCATAGAATATTAATAATATCGGTCTAAATGCATTTTTTAAAAGTATAAAAATATTTAAAAATTAGAGTGAAAATTAATTTTTTATTGAATTTTATGACCATTTTAAAAAACTGAAAAAGATTATTAACCGAATCTATTTTTCAATGCCAAATATTAGCAAGTTTTCTATTTATTTAATTTTCATACAGATGCAAATTAAAAAAATAACCAAGCAAAACTAATGAAAGATAATGAATAAAATATAAAAAAAAAAGTTTAATTTAATTTTTAATTTTAAGATAAGTCTTTTACATTTTTCTCTTTTTCATTACGACATAGATGAGACCAAGTACGGATAGGGCTGAAATGCCTATTAAAATGGTGACTTCATAACCAGGAATTTGATCAACTCCGCCCTTTTCAAAGAATATATCATCTCCATCCATATACTGAATTTTACTTTGAGAACCGTATTCGCTGTATGTAAACACTACTTCCCAATCTTCTAATTCGTCCCTATCCTCTAATGCCTTAGCAACTAAAAGATCACAGTCAATTTCCCAATCTGCGGGATCAAGATAATCATCCATTTCAAAT
>CAZRKO010000265.1:0-2842 GCA_964600445.1 uncultured archaeon | reverse complement strand
TGTCTAATTTCTCTTTTTTCATTACTAATTTTATATTATTAATATCATCGAAAATGTTGTTCATTAGTTTCCATTTGAAGTCATTTTCTTTAGTAAGAAGCTTTTTGTTATAAGATGGCCATGATGCTAGACTAGCGTAATTTTTATTACCAATCATTTCCCAGATTTCTTCGGTCATATGTGGAGCAATTGGATGGAGTAGGAGCGTGAGTTTTTCCCGGCATTCTTCGAAAATGTCTTTTATTACTCCCTCATTTTTATATTTATTCAGATCAGATGTAAACTGAATAATATTATTAACTGCGTCCCTAATAGCTATTTTTTCAAGACTTTCAGTGACCTGTTTTATGGTTTTATTCAAATTATAAATTACAAGCGTATCCCTTATAGTTTTATCTTTTCTAATGCTTTCTGGAGGCTCGGAAAGTAATATAAAAGTGTTTCTTATGAATTTATAGGCAAATCCAACCCCCTCTTCAGACCATTCCAAACCAGATTCGGGACTAGCTCCAAAAAGAATAAAAAATCGTGCGGCATCGGCCCCGTATTCGCTCATTATTTCAATCGGATCTACGGTATTACCATAAGATTTGCTCATTTTAACGCTTTTCAAAATGTACTTTGTACCACATCGCTTACACTTTTCGTCAAGCATTTCAGCCTTCATGGCAAAGCTATTGCATTGAGGGCAATAAGGATGGGCTTTGTTTATCATCCCCTGAGTCAATAAGGCCTGAAACGGTTCGTCAAACTTATGTAATCCTAAATCCCGAGTTGCTTTTGTAAAAAATCGTGCGTAGAGTAAATGAAGTATTGAATGTTCAATTCCCCCGATATACTGATCAACATTCATCCAATAGTTAACAATGTCCTTTCTGTAGGGTAACTCTTCGGTGCTTGGATCGCAGAATTTGATGAAATACCACGAACTATCAACAAATGTGTCCATCGTATCCGTTTCGCGTTTTGCAGGTTTGCCGCATTTGGGGCATTTAGTATTTACAAAGCTTTTACTGGTCTCTAAAGGATTTCCTTTTCCCGTAAATTTAACATCCTTAGGTAACTCAACAGGTAAGTCTTTATAAGGAACGGGTACAATCCCACAACCTTCGCAATAGATAATAGGTATAGGACATCCCCAGTAGCGCTGGCGGGAAATTAACCAATCTCTCAGCTTATAATTAACGGTTGCTTCTCCCATATCAATTTTTTCTAGTTTTTCAGTAATGACATTAATGGCCGCCCGATTCTCCATACCATTAAATTCTTCAGAATTTACTAGTGTACCGTCTCCTTCATAAGAGCGCGTCATTTTATCTAAATTTAACTCGTAGTCGAATGGTTGAATTACAATTTTAATAGGGATATCATACTCTTTTGCGAATTCAAAATCTCTTTGATCATGGGCAGGAACTGCCATAACCGCTCCCGCCCCATACTCGAAAATCACAAAATTTGAGATAAATACGGGTATTTCCTCTTTAGTCATAGGATTAATACAATATTTCCCTATAAACATACCTTTCTTTTCTAAGTCCATATCAGAGCGCTCGAATTTGTTTTGTTTCATGACTTCTTGATATAGCTTTTCAAAATTTTTCTCGTATTCAGTTCCTTTAACCCAATTCCTTACCCACGGATGTTCGGGAGCAAATACCATAAAGGTAACACCATAAAGAGTGTCTGGTCTTGTCGTGAATATATCTATTGTTCTATCTTCCTCTACTATAGGAAACCTTATTATAGAACCCTCAGACCTAGAAATCCAATTTCGTTGCATGAGCTTCACTTTCTCTGGCCAATCTACCGTTTCCAAACCGTCTAATAATTCATCAGCATACTCTCGAATTTTTAAAAACCACTGCGTCAAAAATTTCTGTTCTACTTCAGAATTACACCTCCAACACTTGCCCCCTTGTACCTGTTCATTTGCTAAAACCGTAGTGCATTTTTCGCACCAATTCACGTATGATCCTTCCCTGTAAGCGAGTCCTTTTTCAAAAAACTTAAGAAATAGCCACTGATCCCATTTGTAATAATCGGTATCGTGGCTGAAAATCATACGTGTCCAATCGTACGATAGCCCAATTCTCCGCTGTTGTTTCTTGATCGCTTCCATATTTAAGTTTGTCCATTCTTCGGGATTTTCTCCATGTTCGATCGCGGCATTTTCAGCTGGCATACCAAAGGAGTCATAACCCATAGGGTAAAGTACGTTATATCCACACATTCGTTTATATCTGGCATAAGTATCGCCGATAGAATAGTTCCTAAGATGCCCGATATGAAGATGAGAGCTTGGATAAGGGTACATTTCTAGAACGTAGAATTTTTCTTTCTTTTCTTCTTTTACTTCAAAGATTTTATCTTTTTCCCATTTATCCTGCCATTTCTTCTCAATTTTTTGAAAATCGTATTCAACCATTAAAATCTAACTCACTTTTTTCAAATTTTTTATATATGTAGTTTTGTTTTGTTTTTTATTGTTTTTATTTTTTTCATTTTTGAGATTTCAAGTAAGCTGCGCAATATCTACTGACCTCTTTTTAGTAAAATTTACACATCGAGAAAACAAATCTGTTATAAGGTTTTAGAAAGAGGTCAGATTCGCTTGCTTGCTTTATAATAATAATAATAGAACTAATATAAGAGATAGTAAGCCTAATGAGCTCTTCGTATTATTATTAGAAATCATTATTATATTCCATAACATATTATGAATTATAAATTTTTTTCTATTATCTTGAATCTAAGTAGAAATTTTAAAATTCTTTGGAAAAAAACTTTTTTTCACAGAAATATTAATTAACATAAGTATGATAAAGAAAATTCGAGTATCTAT
>CAZRKO010000264.1:0-2848 GCA_964600445.1 uncultured archaeon | reverse complement strand
GATATTTATTATTGGTCTTTTCTAACAATATAAAGATATTCAATGGTTTTAAAGAGATCTTCTTTAAAGTCATCAAATCCTTTACCGGTTAATGCTGAGACCTCATAGTATATCATATTATTTGCATTTGCGAATTCTATGGCATGCTGTCTGTCAACAACGCGATGTAAGGCATCAATTTTGTTTGCGAGGAGAAAATATGAAATTTCTACATTTTTAGGAATAAATGATAACCAAGATTTAAGATTCATGAAAGAGCTATATCTATCAACAGTAAACATGATAATTATTATAGTCGCTCCTTGGAAGAATTCGTCTTGGATCTCTCGAAATTGGTCTTGTCCTCCTAAGTCCCAGAGTTGACATTCAATAGGTTGATAGCTTTCAATTTTAACACTTTGGAAATCAATTCCAGGAGTCATACTCAATGCTTCATTAACATTTAAATTTCCCGCGAGTCTTTTTGCGATCGAAGTTTTACCTACTGCGCCATCTCCAGCGATTACTATTTTGAATGCTTCCTTTTTTATATATTTATTAATTGTCATTAAGTTTCTCCGACGATATATGTGTGTAAGAGATTTTTACATTTGTTTTATCTTTTAAAAATGTATCATATTTGTAGTTGATTATTAAATAAAGAGTATTAATAAGAATTATTAATTTTATCTATTTAAAATAATTAATAAAAAAGACTTAAAACCGGAATGACTATAATTTTTTTTATTTACTCAGCGACAGTAAATATAACTAATTATACAATTAAAGATATTCCTGGATCTTCAGGGAGATTAGATGTAATTTCTCGTTGTATATTAGCAGCATTATTAGGCAATAATGAATTTGATAAAGATATACAAGTGTGGGTGGTTTTAAATAAATTAGGGACTTACAAATTCGATTCAAATGGATTAAATTATGAAACTTTTCCTAAAAATGAATTAATGTTTACAGATTATTTTGTTGATTTAATTAGAAATAGAAATTCGAAAAATAAGCTCGATAATAATCCGTTAAGATTAGTTAGCACCTCAGAAAAAGGAGTTATTGAAGTTCTGAAAGAATTATTAAAATTAAATTATAAAGCGTATATTTTACAGGAAAAAGGAAATGATTTTTTCAGTAATCTTAACAGAATCGTTCTAGAAAAAGAAGTAATTTTTATTGTAGGAAATCAAAGTGGTGATATTATGAATTTAGAAGAAGTATTAGCTATGGATCTTCTAAATCTTAGCTTAGGAAATCGATTATATTTAGCTTCCTCAGTAATTAGATTGATAAAATTAAATTTATTAACTCTTTTACAATAAATTTTTTATTTAAAACAACTTTTAACAATAATAATTCAAACTATAAGACTCAGAGAAATAGAAAGAAATTGAATGAGATAGACGGTATGACAAAAAGAGTACGGCAGAAAGAAATTTTACATAAGTATAATAAATACATTGATCGTCCGGTTAACTTTTTAATTAAACACAATGTTAGTCCTAACGAAATAACGTTCATAGGATTTATAATTTCAATAACAACCGCATTTTTAATAGCAATCGGGTGGGTTTATTTTTCATTGTGGTTTGCTTGGATTGTACCTTTTTTGATGGGATTGGCAGGTGCGTTTGATTTATTTGACGGAGAGGTCGCAAGAAGGACTGATAAAGAAACGCAATCGGGGGCCTTTCTTGATTCAAATTTAGACAGGATTTCAGATGCTGTGCTTATATTGGGTTTGATTTATGGAGGATTTGTGAATTATATATTAGGATATATTATCTTGTTTTTAGTTATTATGATTTCTTATACGCGTTCCAGAGCAGAAAACGAAGGTGTAAATATGAAAGGTGTTGGATTTATGGAGCGTGCTGAGAGAATTTTATTTTTGTTATTTGTTTTACTGTTTGAAATGTGGTTTTATTTCTTAAGTGGGGTTTTTTTAGGTGCTCCTATAACTATATTAGTTCCAATTATTACCAGAATACCAGTTACCCCTATATTTTTAATATCAATAATTATTTACACTTTAGCGCTCCTTTATACTGTCGCTCAGCGAATAATTTTTACCTTTAAAGTCCTAAAGGTTCAAAATCCTAATAAAGAGAATACTTAGTTAACTTAACAGAATTTTTTCTGTTCTATACAAAGGCTAAAAAATGGATTTATAAGAAAAAATTATTTAAGTTTTGTCAAATTCAAATTCTTAGAGATTTGAAGAATAAATGAGAATTACAGAAAAGGAGGTTGGAACAATTCCTAAGAAGAGAAAATCTGGTGGCAAAACTGGCAGCCGCAAGGGAAGTTATGGCAAAGTCCAATGTAGTAAGTGTGGAAGATTTGTTGCAAGAGTAAAAAACACCTCGTTTTTGCTGTAAAAAGCAAAGCTAAAGCAGTTACTCGTCGAACATCGCTCGTTGATGGGAGAATGTATGGTGAACTTAAAAAAGCAGGCACCATTATTATGAGCGCTCAGAATAAAAAGTATTACTGTATAAGCTGTGCCGTTCATAGTCATCACGTTAGTCAACGCAGTAAAGATTCACGTAAAAGTTCATAAAGACAATCAAAATTTAAATATTAACATAATACAAATTTCCTTTTTAATTTATTTATTTTTTTATCTTCTTTTATCTTATTGAAAAGTATTTTAACTTTCTATACAATTTTTTCAAATTAATTATTAAAAATTAGAGATTTAATTGTTTGAAAAATGAAGGTAAGGTGTGGATAATTTCGCATTGATTTTTTGCCGTAACTTCTATTATAGCACGAATTAAATATACCTCTTTTAAATCCTCATCAGGCTCATAAATTTTTACTTTACTTGTAGATTTTAGTTTTAATGAATAGTTTA
>CAZRKO010000263.1:0-2849 GCA_964600445.1 uncultured archaeon | reverse complement strand
AAAATTAAATAGATTTAATTTGTCTAATTTTATAAGAAAATAGTAAATTAAATAACAAATCTCTAAATAATATATAGATTTATCAAGTTCTAATCTAATCTGCACTCAGAAATTATGATAAAAAAGAGATATCATCAACATTGGGTATTTCAAAGTCCTGAGGCCATATTAACTTGCTCAATATTAAAATGTGCTGATAATTCTTATTTGACTTTTGGTGGTCATGATAAGACTCTTTACTTAATGAGTCAAGACCTGATGATTCTTGATGATATTAATTTTGATGGATGGGTACGTTGTACTTCTCCTATTGATATAGATGGAGATCATTGCGATGAATTATTAGTTGGTACGGGAGATGGTCGATTTATAGTCTTGAAATTAGATAAGGAAAAGGAAAAGTTAGTTGGCATAATGAATTATAAGTCTGATGGAAAAGTTATATGTTGTGCTGCTGGAGATTTTTATAGAGATGGTAATATTGAATTAATTTTCGGTGGGGAAGATAAGACTCTTAAAATTTTCAAAAGTTTGCTTTCTAAGGAACCAGTAGTAACCTTATATTATGATTCGTGGGTCACAAGTTGTACCCTAGGATTTTTAAAAGTTCCAATCTCTACCATACCAATTTACGGCTTATTAGTTGGTACAAAAAACGGGACTCTCCAATTAATTCAAATTAAAAATGATCAGCCAGACATTATATGGCAACAAAATGTTTATTCACAAATTAATGATATCAAGGTAGGTGATGTAACAAATGATGGGTATAACGAAATTGTTGTAGCTGCTGATGATTCGTATATTAAAATATATAATAGTGAGGGTAAACGATTAAGTTTTATCAAGATTACAAAAGAACAAACTAAATCAAAAAAAAAAGCCCTAAAAACTTTAAATCGGGCTAAGTCATTATTATTAGAGGATATTGATGGTGATAATTCTAATGAGATTATTGCTGGTTGTGCGGATGGTTCTTTAAGAGTATTTCATAATATTAAATTGGATTCTAACAAGTACCAATTAAAGTGGAAAGCAAGATTTTCATCCTCAATTAAAGCTATTGGTTCTTTTTTAGATAATGAAAGCAATCTCAAACATCTTATTGTAGGTGGTTATGAACGATCAATAAGAAATATTACAGATTTCGAATGGGGCAAAAAAACTTCTCTTAAAATTCCCCAGCGCCTTAGAATTCCTAAAATACCCATAAAAAAATCTTTAGAAAAAATTAAAGTAGTTCCTACGAATTTAAGAGATCACATAATTAGCCTTCTAGAGAAAAAAGGATTCATTCTGATTTTGGATTTGTTGATTGAGAAATTAATGAAAAATGGCTATAAACGAGAAGAGATCGAAGAAGAGATTGAATCGATGAAAACTGAAAAAACCATGCGATTTGGAAAAGTAGATGTACATGCGTGGAGCTTAGCTAATGAAGAGATAGCCGATGTAATTAAGAATGAAATAGATAACATAGATATTGAAAAAAATAAGAACTAAATAATCGATTCTTGTTTTTTAATGAAATATTCTTTTAAATCTTCTTTAAAGGGTTCAAATTGATTAAGTTCTGTAAAGTCTCTATCATGAAATCGTTGAATGAATGATTCTAAAACTAATTCAGCTCTGCCCAGAAATTTTTTAACGTATTTGTCTGGACTCTTCTTTTTCCCTTTTTCTGTTAAACCGTATAAAATGATAGGTTCTTTTGATTTATTATCATTGGACTTAACTTCAGCCATTTTAAAAATAAAAAGGATATTTCCGGATTCAAAATATTCTAAATAATTATTGGTAAAAGCAACTTCGGTAAATGAACTAATAGCACTTATAAAAGCACCTCTTAAATCTTTCTTGCCCTCCGTCTCTTTTAGACCGGGTAACTCTTTAAATATATTATTTACTAGTACAAATCCTCTGAATACTATTCCGACATCGTAAATTTCCTTCAATTTTAGCTCAAGGTTTCTTTTATTCTTTTACAAAATTATTTAGATGAATTTAAGAAAATATTTTTTTCTTAAGAATTAACAAATCATTATTTCTATTTAATTGTTTAACCTTAATTTAAATTATCAATGTTGAGTTTGTAACTATTGTCTTTTCTGGAAGAGTAAATATATACTAAATGTATCTGGTAAAATTTTAATTTTAAGGCAATTTAAAATGTTATAGCTTTTCCTACGTTAATATTGTTATACTGCTCAGGAAATTTTTTTTTTATTAAATTTAAGTTCTGAGTGCAATGACAAGCTCCTATAAATCCAATATTTTGCAAGGAAATGAAATTTCTTGAGTTATGAAAGCCTCCAATTATAGCTTTTATGGGTGCTATCGATTTTGCCATTGTAATGATCTCATCTAATCCCGGATGTGCACAACCTACAATTATTATAATCTCATCCTCATAGGTTTTTAAGAAAAGTGCTTGTTCTTTTAAGTAGGTTCCAAGCTGTCCAGTGGAATATATGTGTGTATCAATTTCGGTAAATTCTGAAACTCCTATAATTTTTGCTTTTAAGTATTTTCTTCTATATGTTATCAAATTCTCAACAGGCACGTATATTTCAATGTCAGGATTTCTATTATATATTTCTTCAAGACCGCCCGAATGTTCCTGATGATTATGTGAAATGATCACCTTTTTTATGGCTGAAATTTCCACATCACATTTCTCTATATTATGAACTAAAGATTCTCCATCTGATCCGGTATCAAACAACAAAAAACTGTCTGTAAAATAATTGTATATTAAAGCTGAAAAGCCTCGTCCCTGGATAAACCCCTCTTCCCCTTGATTTTCTTCAAATACAATTTTAACTTCAAACGTGACTGAAACAGATTCC
>CAZRKO010000262.1:0-2850 GCA_964600445.1 uncultured archaeon | reverse complement strand
CTGTATGAATTAAAGAGAAAAACTTAGAATTCCTGAAGAATCTTCCTTCTTTTGAAAGCAATTAATTGTAATTTTTCGAAGGTTATCCAATGAATCAATTTTTATTATTTTCGCGGAAAATGATAGTGTTTTATCTGTGATTTTATCTATTATATTAGATTGTTTCATTATCTCAAAATATTTTTCTACATCTGAGATACCTAAGGAATTATCCACGATAAATTTTCGAATTGTAGACTTATACACCCTTCCAGATTCAGTAAATTTATGCTTATGATATAACTGCGAAAGTAAATTTAAACAAGTTTGTTGATCTGTGTTTAATTTGATTTCTGGCTTAGAGTCTGGCCTTTCTGGTTCTCCCTCTGGCTTTGGTGAGGGTTCTGGAGGAATGAAATCAATTCCAATTTTTTGTTTGATTCCCTGGTATTGCGATGAAAAATCACCATAAAATTCTAACCAATTAGCATAAGCTTCTAAGAATTCAAGTAATTTATCAGTATCTCCACTCACTTTAGTAATACCGATGATAGGAGCAAAAGCAAAAGGATTTTGAACATAAATAAAATACAGTCTTGAATATACCTCTTTTTCGTAGCCGTTATTTTCTGCATATTCATAAATCTCTTTTTTAACTTTATCTAAAGGAGTAGGAGTAAAAATAACCAATACAACGGATTCCTCAGGACGTAACTGTAGAAATTGTAATGCTTGATATGACTTCTCTCCCTTAAAATTGGAAGTTAATTTAATTTCAACATAAGTTCTAATTTCTTTATTGTCCAGAGTATAATTAATAAAATATCCATCAATTTTATCTCTTGTTAAACCCAAACCGGGATCAACAGGGATATCTTCACGAACGAATTTTATTGTAAGACGATTTAAAATACTTGGTAAATTTTTTTGTATTAGATTTCCATAATATTGAGCATTGTTTTTCCATTCTTTTAGGCCAGTTTCAAGAGGTTGATATATTTTTTTGTAAATATTTAGTATCTGAATGATTTTGGAATTAGCCATTCGACGAGATAATGAATTATATTTGACTTCTAATACTGGTAATGTTTGTACAAATAGTTTATTATCTACTTTTACTCGATCGTTAGCTAGATGGTAAAAAGCAGCAAGATTTATTAAAGCTTTATCTATTTTTGGACCATAATTTCCCGGTTCTAAAACTTTCTCTGCAGAATTGTAAATGCGATTTAATCTACTTGCTACAGGTGAAATATTTTCAAACTTATGCTGCATAGTCATAAAAAGGCGATTAACACGATCTGTGCAAGCGAATACTAAAAAAATTTTAATTTGATTATCAGGTATTTCAAACATATATTTCATGATTTTAGATATCCGATTAAAATCTTTACTAAAACTTAGATCTTCTCCTCGTTCTTCTAACCATAGATCAACTTCATCGAATAAAAATAAAAATAGAATCCCATTCTGAGAGCAGAATTGCATTAAACTAATGATTTTATTGAAAATCAACAGTGGGTCTATTAAAATAGTAGAATGTAATAAATCATCAAGTTTATTAATTTTTTGTAGCATATTAGGGTTTTTTATTCTTCTTAGATCTTCTAAAATAACTTCAGCTTCTTTTAAATTGCTTGATTGTCTTATGGCAACTTGTACTTCTCCTATCTTTTCACGTAATTCTCGAGAGAATTTTCGATAATTCTCATTATCTTCATGGAATTGTGGTACCTTAGCTATAATATGAAAAATCTGTGAAAAAATATTTTCGAATATTAGTATTGGGTTTATGTGATGAATATCTTCAAAAAATACAGTTACGCAATTTGGTAAATTTGCGTTAATTTCATCAGCTATTAGATTTAAAAATTGTGTTTTACTCCCACCATATTGAGAAAAGTAAAATAAATAACCTGAATTTTTCGCGTCCTCTTCTTGAATTTCTCTTAACCCCTTGTGAACGATATTTAATCCACGGTCTATTTGATCTGAAGTCACAATAAAATCTTTAATACGGAAATTTGGAGGAACTAAGTCAGAATTTATAATCTGACTATCTCCAGTTCCTTCGAAAATTCCTAGAATTTTTTTAATATAAACCTCGAAAAATGAGTAATTACTGACAAGTGTATTAAATTCTTGATATAGGTTCATTTTATATCCCAGTTGTTATTTTTATGAAACTTTATTTGATCAATAAATATTTCCTTGAAGGTTATTAAATCTGACGGTTCACCAATCTTAGAAGAACTCAAACCTATGAACCCCGGATATTTATTTGCTAATGCACCGAAGTGATCCATAAGTTCTGAGGGAAATTTGAATTTTAAAAATTTAAACTTTTCATAAGCTTCTTGGATTGACAGTGTTAAAGGATAATTCATCTTTGGAATTTCTAATATTTTATTCAAAATTAGCTCATAATCGGACTTAATACCCCCTTTATAAATAATATCCCCATCTTTCAACTTTTTTATAAGTGTTCTTAAAGCTATTTCAGCTTTAATTCCGAATGACGAGAAAAATTTAAGGATTTCAGAATACTTTACACCATCTGAGTTTTGAAAAATATTATACAAAATTAATTCATGAATTGGGTCAATTTTTATTCTTTTTTCTGGTTTTTCCAAATTACCTTTATGTAATTTACTATCTAGGTGTTTTTGAGATGTAGCATAACCCGCTTTATATTCTTTTTTACAAACCTCACAATATGACATATAATTTTCAACCTTTAAGAGTTATTTAGTTTAATTGGTTAATGGTTATTTTTTTCTTGATTTTCCCTGAGATTTTGGATTATTTGGGTTTTTTTGATTTGCTCTATTATCTCTTGCTGCTTTAGAAGCAGGATTATTTGGATTTTTT
>CAZRKO010000261.1:0-2863 GCA_964600445.1 uncultured archaeon | reverse complement strand
AAAATTTAGCTTTGAGTCTATTATTCACAGTTTATTTAAATGAAGTCTTTAAGAATATTTTTATGGATCCACGACCAACAACTAACTTCGATGCAAACGAAGTTTCAGGAACAAACCCTGATGGACTAGTAGAGACATCCTATGGATTTCCATCGGGGCATACTCAATCTGCCATAGGAACATGGGGTTATATAGGATATGATTTTCGAAAGAGGCTTTATATTGTAATAATCTTGGGAATTATTATGTTTCTAGTTGCTATATCAAGAATGATCATCGGTGTTCATGACCTTCAAGATGTGATAGGAGGATTTTCAATAGGGCTTGTTGTGCTCTTACTTTTTATGTATTTAGAACCATATGGCACAAAACAATTTAACACTTTAAATCTACCAATCAAGTTGATAGTTATTGTTGTTGCATCTTTAGTACTCTTTTTATTAGGTCTATTTTTGTTTCCTACTTCAGGAACAGATCTCTTACCGGATCCTGTCGCTTTCAGTGATACTGGGGGGTTTTCTCAAGTTGGTGGAATATTGTTAGGATTTGGAATCGCATATGTTCTTGAAAACGAGTATGTTAAATATGAACCAAGTAAACTAGATTTGAAATGGAAAATTATAAATTTAGTAATAGGATTAGTAATTTTATTTGTAGTTTACTTTGCTCTTGAAGCGATTAGAGGAGTATTCGACTCGGTCTTCTACAGATATGCTAGGTATGCTATCGTTGGTTTTGTTCTAGGATATTTAGTACCGCTCATCTTCGTAAAATTAAATAAAATCCAGTAGAAAATTAAATTTAATTTTCAAATCTTTTTTTTTATTTTTCTTGTCAATTTGACCGTAAGATTATAATAACAACTTATTTCACATAACTTTTTATTAACACTATGGTAACAAAATATTAAGAAATGGTTTATTATTAAAATCGTTAAAAACGATAAATTAGATGATTTAAGATGACTTTAAATTGGAACTTAGAAGTTTTTATTACTCTTTTAGGATTTCTTTTCTTTCTTACATTTTGTTTGATTTTAGTATGGTATTCTTATTCCAGAAAAACTAAGTTGTTTCTTTTTACAATAATTACATTTGCAATTTTAGGATCGTATGATTTGTTCGAAGCAATAGCTTATCTCTTCTTAAGTCATGAAATGAAACGAATAGGTAGCATAACAATTTCTATTGGTTTCTTATTTTTAGTCTTAAATGTAGATTTAATTTCTAAGGAAAGAATTAGTTATTATAAATTAGTTATTGCATGTTTATTAATCGGTGCCACATTTGTTTTTGTTTTAATTCCAGAAAATATTATTTCCTATAACCATCCATATTTAGGATACCCAACTCTAGCAATGACCGGCCCTTTACTAATAATTTATATTTTAACATTATGCATATTAATATTCCAACTTATGTTTTGGTTTTTTAAAACATGGTATAAAGCACCTCCAGAACTAAAAAAGGACGCCTTCATTTTATTCTCAGCTATAATGGTGTTTTTTGTATGTATTTTAATTATGTATTCTTTTGGTTTATGGTTAATTTTTCCAATTGGATACTTATTAGAAATATTTCTAATTATTATCGCAACCATAGTAATTTCTCACGAACCAAAACTCCTTCACATTTTATCATTCACAGGTCAAAGGATAACGGTTATTACTCACCAATCAGGTATACCTCTATTTGATTTATCTTGGGAAACTAAAAAAGGTAAAATTCTTACAGAACAACACAATATTACAAAATGGATACCCGTTCTTCAGCAACTCAGTAAGAAAATAAGCACAACGAGCGATATAGAAGAATTAAAGTTGAAAGATTCTACAATTCTCTTTAAGCATACTAAATTAATCACAACTGTTCTTCTCTCGCAAAAATCATCTCCATTCCTTAGGACTTCTCTTTTGAATTTTACCAAAGCTTTTGAAAATCGTTATAATAAGCTTCTTAGGACCGGTATGACTGAAAGTAATTATTTTCAAGAAGCAGACGAATTAATAAATGAAAATTTCCCTCTTGGGACAATTTCAGCAATAAAAACGAGCAAAAATTTAGAAAGCTATTTAGAAGATTTAGTAACACAACGCACTTCTGAATTAAAACAACTAAATATCCAATTACAAAAAGCCGATCATTCAAAATCTTTATTTCTTGCCTCAATGAGTCATGAATTACGAACTCCTTTAACATCAATACTTGGTTATGCTGAGATACTCAAACAGGGTCATTCTGGAGATTTAACAGAAAAGCAGCTCCAACAGCTTAACTCTATTTATAATAGTGGATATTACCTTTTGAACATAATCGATGGGATTTTGGATATTTCAAAGATAGAAGCGGGCAAATTTAATCTAAACCTTGAAGAATTTTATTTCAATGATTTGATTAACGAAATATTTGAAGCTCTTTTACCAAAAGCTATTCGAAAATCAATCCTGTTAAAAAGAGTTCTTTCTGATAATATAACACTTTTCTCCGATAAAGATCGTATTAAGCAAATCTTATTCAATCTTTTGGACAATGCTGTTAAGTTCACACCTAAGGGTGGTGAAATTATTATAAAAACTGAAATCCTAAACCAAAATAAACTAAAGGTTCACATAATTGATAATGGAATTGGAATCAGTAAGGAAAGTCTTAATAAACTTTTTAGACCGTTCCATCAAGCTGATATGTCAATATCTAATAATTATGGAGGAACTGGATTGGGTTTATATTTAACAAAAAAGCTAGTAAACCTTTTAGGTGGAGATATATCAGTACATAGTAAAATAAACAAAGGAAGCGATTTTAATTTTACTATACCTATTCGTTTAAATGTAGCCAAAATAAAAGAAGGATGATCAAATGAAAAA
>CAZRKO010000260.1:0-2872 GCA_964600445.1 uncultured archaeon | reverse complement strand
CTACTGCTTCAAAAGTCGTTGTAGCATCTGAATATGAGACTGATGAACCATTACCGTCATCAAAACTCGCTACGGATGTTAAAGTCGAATTACCGGTATTAGAAAAGGATGAAGAAACGCCTACTGAAGAAGCCAAAGTGGCATTTATTCTTAAGGCAGTAATAGATTACTTTAGTGATATATGGGTTAGTAAAAAAAGTGATGGAAACTATGCTGTTGAAATGATGGATGGTCCAGTATGCCAATTTTCAATCAAGGAAGGAGCTATTAAATTTTCAGCTAATTCATTTTCAGGCATTAATCCGAATATCAAAACCGATATACAAAAGAAATTTGTTGAGCTTTCAAAATTATTATCTTAATTTTTTCTTAATTTTTTTTAGAAAATAGAAATTGTATTTTTTTTTACACTATAATGATATATAGACAATTGAACTACCACGCCCTAAAGGGCGATGGATTCGTAATTCATCAAGAATTGCTCTCCTAACGAGAGTCTTAGATCCTCTCCAAACGCATTAACCGTAGTCCCTACGGCATTATCATTAGTATTAATGATCGTGATATTTTCTTTTTTTAAACTTTTCATCCCTTCGTTTCTGATATTCTCGGAAGCGTTCACATCTCTATCGTGTAGAACATTACATTTTGGACATTTCCATTTCCGTTCATTTAATTTTAACTTATTATTCTTATACCTACAATTAGAGCATAACTTAGAGCTAGGGAAATACCTATCAATTAGAACTAAATGCTTTCCTTTTTGCTCTATTTTATACTTCAAAGTAGTAACGAATTGATTCCACGAAAAGTCTAAGGATACAGATTTAGAGATTCCCGAATTAAATTTCTGCATCCCTTTAATATTTAAGTCTTCTAAAATGATGCAATCGAAGTGTTCGGCTAGCAAATGAGTTATTTTATGAATCCAATCCTTTTTTCGATTATTTATCCTCTCATATAATTTAGCTAATTTCAATCTTGCTCTATTTCGATTGCTTGATCCTTTTTTCTTTCTGCTTACTTCTCTATGGAGTTTTCTTAATTTAGACTCCTCATTTCGATAAAATCTCGGACTTGAGAGCTCTAACTCTTTGGCTATCAGAAACTTAGACACACTCATATCAAAGCCGATGATCTTATTGTCTTCTAAAAATTGTTTAGGTCTTATATTACAATCAATTTCTATTAATATGCTAGCAAAATAATTGTTAGTTTTTGTTTTTGAAATTGTTATGTGTTTTATTTCTTCATCAAATACTCTATTATCTCTATAATTTATCCAAGTCGTAATCTTAGGTAATTTAAGTTTTTTATTCTCAAAATCAATTTTGCAATTATTGTTAATGTTATAAGTAGTATAAGATTGTCTTGATTTCTTGGATTTGAATTTAGGAAAACCTTCTTTAATTATTTTTTTTTTGTTCCTAAAAAAATTATCAAACGCAGATTTTAAATGTCTCCATTCTGATTGAAGGGCTTTCGAGTCAACTTCTTTCAAAAAACAATATTCTTGTTTGTATTGTTTTTCAGTCTTATATTTATGATCATGAAGAGTTCGATTGTCATCCTTTAGTTCTTCATACACTTGAACTTTTTCTTCAAGCATCTTATTATAAATGAAACGACAACAACCGAATGTCTTATCTAGCATACTCTTCTGTTGTTGATTGGGATATATTCTAAATCTTATAGCTCTATTCATCTATGATAATTCTATGTTAGTAGAAATATTTAAAAATATAGATAGATGATGATTAATGATTTATGCAAAATTGGTACATATAATCCCATGAAATTCATAAAATTAGCGCAATTATTTTCAAAGTTGGAAGGAACAACAAAAAGACTTGAAATGACAGATTTATTATCGGAATTCTTCAAAGAAATCACAGAAAGTAAAAACTATAATGATTTAGACAAAATCGTTTATCTTTTACAAGGACAATTGGTTTCAAACATAAAACAACTCCCAAAGTTCGGATTGGCCGAGAAAATGATAATTGAGGCATTATCTGTTCATTCCGGGACAGATAAAACTAAAATTAAGCAAATTTTGGTCAAGAAAGGAGATGTAGGTGCTGCGGCAGAACTGATCTTATCAAAAAAAAAGAAGCAGACATCGTTAACCGATTTTGGAAGAAGCGATGCTGTGAAATACAAATCACTTGAAATCACAGATTTATATTCGGAATTAATGAAAATTGCTAAAACTGAAGGAGCTGGCTCACATGACATAAAATTAGGAATATTAAGAGGCCTCATGGGTACGTTGTCACCCCTTGAAAATAAATATTTATTACGAATAATAACTTCGACTTTGAGAGTTGGTGTGTCAACACAAACGATTCTCGACGGTTTAGCTCTTGGATTTACAGGATTAAAAGAAAATAGGGATATAATAGAAAGAGCATTTAATTTACACCCCGACTTAGGAGATGTTACTATAATCTTAGCGGAAAAAGGTATCGATGATGTTAAAAAAATCAAAATATCTTATGGAACTCCTGTTAGAATGATGTTGGCCTCACGAGTACCATATCCAGAAATTATTTCGAAATTAGGATCGCCATTTACCGCAGAATATAAACTAGATGGTGAGCGACTTCAAATACATAAACAAAATGGAAATATATTATTATTTTCTCGAAGGTTATTAGATATTTCTGAACAGTATCCTGATGTATGTGAAACAATAATACAAAATACAAAAGCTAAGAGCATTATCATGGAAGGAGAAGTAGTTGCAATGGATCCTTTCTATGAAAAGATGCTTCCCTTTCAGGTTTTAAGTAAAAGGAGGCGTGTTCATGATATAGAAGATGTCGCAAAAGAGGTACCTGTAAGCGTATTTTTATTTGATCTCTTAATT
>CAZRKO010000259.1:0-2890 GCA_964600445.1 uncultured archaeon | reverse complement strand
AATTTTGGTTATTTCTAAATCTACTCCGCAGTCAGGGCAAGGGATAACTTCTCCTTCAATTGTACCTTCATCTAATTCTATTTCAAAATAGCATGAGGGACATTCACACTTTACCATAATTATTAAAAATTTTCTATTTTATTTTGATGATTTTTCAATAAATAAGTAAAATAAATATTTAAAATAAGATTTTTGAAATTTCTTTAAATTATTCAGTATTCTTTTCTTTCTTTCGAGCCGATGAACTTTGATAAAAAAGGACTATTGCGAAAATCAATCCTATGGGTAAAAGTACTATTCCTACTATGATGATGTTAAAAGCGACGGCTAATGGTTGATCATATGCGGAAATTATATAAATTCCAAATATTAGAAAGCCTGAGCCAATTACAGCAATAATAAAAAATATTAAACCTATATAGAAAAAAAGTTTTGCTATAGTCATAATGTTTAGAGTTTTTTAGTCATTAAATAAGTTATGCCATAATCTCTATCATCTCTCTTTTCTCCCTTAGTATATCCCAATTTCTCATAAAAAACTTCAGCGTTAATACTTGATTGTAATCTGAGTTTTTCAATTTTTCTTTCTTTTGCTAAATTCTCAATGGTCTCCATCAATTTTGTGCCAATACCCTTACTATGATATCCTGGATTTACAAAGACTGTACCAATATAATCATTAATAATAGTTATAGTTCCAATCATTTTAGAATTTTCAATAGCTACGAAGAATTCGCGTTCTTTTGAAAGTTCAATCAAAAATTTAGGAGAAAACTCATTACACATATATTCGATTACTGAATTAGTATAAAACTTACTATTTTCTTCAGATAATGTTTTTCTGATTAAATCTGACGCTTCCAATGCATCTTCATCTTTAAATTTTCTAATTTCAATCAATTATACAACCTTAAATTCTGATTAGGGTTTATAAGCAAATCACCACAATCTTGAAGACTCTCTTTGTCGAGGTTGTGGAGGTGCTGTTATTTCGGTTTTTATAAAACCTGTTTGCTTGAATAATAAGCGCATTTCTGTAGGTGAAATCATTTTCAGGACATGTTTAGAGCCGTTTATCCACGTTATCTTTCTATTGCCAATATTAAATTTTACTAAAAATTAAGCATTTCCTATAACTTAGAAATAATTAATTTCAGCAATTCTGTCGTAGTTTCGCAATAAAGCCTCGCTAGTGAATCTCTTTTCGCTTCACTATACACTTTAATATAATTTTTAGAGGGGCAAATTAATACAAACCAGTCTTTTTCATGACCAAACCTTATATTATTACTTATTTTTTTAGCATTTTCCCCCTCTTTAGTTAACTCCTCATGTAACTTTCTTATAATAGTATCTAACTTCTGTTTTGGTAATGTGATCTTTTTTTGATAGGAATAAAACTTAGGAAGCTTGGAAATTAATGTAGATAACTTCTCACCAGAATTGATTAAAATTTCTATCAATTTAGCACTGATAAAAAATCCATCTTTTACTTTATTAAAATAAGGAAATACAGGTCCTCCACATAAACCTTCCGATCCGAAAACAAAATAATCTTCTTTATGAATTAATTCATCCATAGTTTCCTTTAAATATGGGTCTTCAGCATAGGACTTTAATACTTGTATATCATATCTTTCAGCAAGAATCTCAAATCGCAGAGAAGAGGCTAAATTCATAAAGAAAATGAATTTTTTATCACTATTGTCTTTATGTTTAAGGTAATCATCGATGATGAGTGCTGATATGATATCTTCAGAATAACATTCAAAATCATCACCAATTACAGCTAATTTATTGGCGTCACTATCATGAGCAAAACCTAAATCGTAATTACCTTTCCATAATATCAGAATTAGATTTTTTAGATTTTCTTTTATTGGATTTAATTTTCGAGGGTATTCATTGTTCTTATCTAATTCCTTATTAATCACTAAGACCTCACAACCTAATCCCTCCAATATAGTTGGTGTAGTAATTTTCCCTGCTCCCGCACCGGGATCTACAATAACTCTAAGTTTATTCTGACTTCTAATTTTTTCAATATTGAAATTATCTAATAAATCATTAATATAAGTAGAAATGGGATTAATATCTTGTAAAATCTGATTTTTTTGGATGTAATCATAATGCTTTGAATAATCTTTATTTTGATTTCTGTATTCTTCTCTCAATTCAAGAGCATATGAAAAATTCTCATCAATATAAAATTTTATTTTGTTCCAATTTATAGGCTTATTAGAATCTGAAATTAAAATCCCTCCTTTTATATTGAATTTGTTTTTTAAATAGAAAACTATCGGGGTAGGACAAATTCCTAAATTATTAACTTTACAACCAACAGAGTGTAAGCCTTCTATTATAGCATTCTCAATTAATTCCCCGCTCGGTCTAGTATCTCTTCCAATTATAACTTTATTACTTTGATCTCTAAGCCATAAGCCGTAAATAGCTGCTACATCTTTAATTCTCGAGGGATTTATTTTAATACCAATTTTTCCTTCAATTTCATTTAATTTCAGTATTAAATCTTTTTTTTCCATCTGCACTTATACAAACAAAAATAAATTTATGTAATTTTTGAATTTTCCTTAATAATGTTTTAAGAAAAAGAGAAAAAGATTATCAATAATAAATTATCTCAACATTTTGATCATTTACTACTTTTTGAATTTCTTCTACAATTTCCTTTTCTCTTGCTTCATCAATCGAAAAAACAAAATAATTTGCAGGAATTCTAGCCACTGAATATATCTGAACTACATCTGGTTTAATCTTCTTGATTGCCAGAGCCAACTTAGATATATTCGTAGAATTATTATTGGGAATAAAATCTTCTCTATAGGAATTATAAATTAAACTTTGAATTGCTAATTTATGATTTTTTGGC
>CAZRKO010000258.1:0-2908 GCA_964600445.1 uncultured archaeon | reverse complement strand
ACCCTGACAGAAGCCACATAAAAAGATTCCTTCCTTCATAGATAGAGATTTATTGAAGTAGGATTTAGATTTAAAAAATCCGTAATTATCTAATTCAATTCCTAGTTTTTCAGCTAATAGATTTGTTCCTTCGGAAGAAGTTGTTGGAGCAGCTAAAACTACCATATTTGCTCTAAAAGTCTTATCCTCTTCGGTTTTTAAATCCCTATAATGTATAAGTAAATCTTTTGTATCCGGTTCTTCTTCAATTTTATAGATCTTTGTGTGAAAATATTCTATGCCAAAGTTTTCTTGGGAACTTCTAGTATATTCGTAAAAGTTTTTACCAAAAACTCTAATATTATGCCTGAAGATTGAAACTTGTGTGTTTTCCGAATAGGTTTTAGTTAAAATTGCATTTTTTACAGTATACATGCAGCACACACGTGAACAATATGGAATATCTCCTTTTGAATTATTAGAACTAACACAATTGATAAAAACTATTTTTTGAGGTTCTTTTTCATCGCTAGGTCGTAAGATATTTCTACCGAAAGGTCCAGTAGGACTAATGAATCGTTCATATTCTAAACCAGTGACAACATTTTTATATTGATAACCCCACTTTTCCGGTAAATTGTCACCAGAAATATCAAAACCAGTTGCAACCACAATAGCTCCGACTTTGAATTGAATTTCCTGTGTTTTTTGGTTAAAATCTATCGCTCCCACCTTGCAAACTTTACTACAAACTCCACACACATCTCTATTTAGATATAAACACATCTTTGGATCAATTAGATATACTGGTGGGGTTGCCTGTAGAAAAGGTATATAGACCGATTTTCTTTTTCCCAAATTCAAGTCAAATTTATTAGGAGCTTCAATCTTTGGACATTTTGCAGCACATTCGCCACAACCTCTGCATTTTGTTTCATCAATAAATCGGGGTTCCTTTTTAATGGTTACATTGAAATCTCCCAGAGTTCCTGTAATTTCTTGAACCTCTGAAAGAGTGTATAACTCGATATCAGGATTTTTATATACCGAAACCATTTTAGGAGCCAATACACATAAACTGCAATCATTATTTGGAAAAAGTTTGTCAAATTGTGCCATTCGGCCTCCGATGGATGGTTCCCTTTCAACTAAATAAACTTTAAATCCAAGTTCGGTTAAATCTAGGGAGGTTTGAATTCCTGCGATGCCTCCCCCAATAACTAACACAGACCCTTCCATAATTTTAAACACCTTTTTAAAAAACAGAGTTTGTAATTGAAATTCTTTAACAACGCTGTCATGAATCTTTTTTAATTAAGTAATGGAGAGTTAAAATTATTATATAAATATTATCGTGATAAATTATCACAAAACGACAAAACAAATGAAATATTTTTTGTTTTATGACATGATTTCAATTTTTTTGATCAATTATAAACATTTATAGAATAAAAAGTGATTTAAAGTGACATTTTAAAATTAATAATCTCCTTTAAGTTTAAAATTGAAACTCTATTCATAAAAATTTGAATTTTAAATAATTAGATTCGAAGATTCCACTAGACTTGGAAGGAAAATAATGTTTTAAAAAACCTTTAGAGGCCCTAATCCTTTAATTTCGTTCGTAAACTCTGTGATTAAATCAGCAAATCTCCTACCCTCAGATGCGCTAACCCATTCTAGTCGTACTCGCTTCTCATTGATTCCTAATTGTTTTATTATAATTCTATGTAATTTTTCGAAGCGCTCTTTTGCGTATTCGTTTCCAGATATATAGTGACAATCACCTATATGGCACCCTGTTATTAAAACTCCATCAGCACCTTCCTTTAAAGCTTTTAAAACAAACGAAGGATCAACTCTCCCTGAACACATGACTCTCACAATTCTCATATTAGGAGGATATTGAAATCTTGAGACTCCTGCTAAATCAGCTCCAGCGTACGAGCACCAATTACAGCAAAATACTAGGATTTCAGGTTCAAAATCTTGTTTTACTGCTTTATTTTTTGCTTCGGGCATAATTTTTTATTGCTTTTTTTTTATTCTAATAGATAAGATTCAATCATTGCATAAATCTGGTCAAAATCATAATGTTTCACAGATATAGCTCCATTTTGGCAGGTTGCAGCACAAGTACCACATCCTTTACATAAGGCTGAATTTATAAAAGATTTTGAAACTTTTAAGCTGACTTCTTCAAAGTCCAGCATTGCATCTATAAGTTCAATCGCATTATATGGGCAAACGGATTCACATTTCCCACAGCCGATACATCTCTCTTGATTTACTTCCGCTATAAGCCCTGACGTTTTAATTGTTTTAGCACTTAAAAATCGACTAGCGCGACCTGCAGCACCATTTGCTTGAGATATTGAATCTTGGATATTTTTTGGCCATTGAGCACATCCACATAGAAAGATTCCTTCAGTAGCAAAATCCAAAGGTCGTAATTTAACATGTGCTTCTAAAAAGAATCTGTTTTTATCTAATGGTACTTTTAGCATTTTCGCGAGTTCCTGTAGGTTTTCCGGAGGGACCATAGGAGTTGATAATACAACCAAATCCGTTTCAAATTGAAGTTGATCCTGTAAATTTGTCTCAAATACGGATACTTGATATTTTTCAGGTTTCTCGTTTATTTTCACGATCTCTGGCTGTCCTTCTAAGTCATATCTTAGAAACATGCTCTCCTTTCTTCTATCACGATAATATTCTTCGAACTCTTTTTTAGCCATCTGAAAATCGCGGTATAACGCAACTATTTCAAGCTCGGGCTTTAATTCTTTTAAAATGCTTATATTTTTTAAACTCACGCCACAACATACATTTGAGCAATAAGTAATACCTTCTTTCTGTCTGGCATTAACGCAGAGGATTACTGTTATGCGATCGATTCCATCGAGCCAAGATTTATCATCACTTTTCA
>CAZRKO010000257.1:0-2945 GCA_964600445.1 uncultured archaeon | reverse complement strand
TTCTTCTGAAACAGCACCATACTTTTCTAAAACGGCTTGATCGACTTTCAATATGTCTACTTTAGCTTGATTCCCATAGCTAACAATGCCTCTTTCAAATACTTTTGAGGCACCAGATATATTGGTTATCATATGGGATATATATCCCCCAGTACACGATTCTGCAATCGCAATTAAAATTTTTTCTTTAGTAAACCTATGTACTAGAAATTTGATTCTATCTAATATTTCCATATCCATTTACTTTTTTTTGAAATACTATTATTCTATTTTTCACACTATAAAGATTTAAAACCTTTTATTATTATTATAACAAGTATCAATAAAATAAAGAATAAAATTTTATATTTTAAAATTATAAAGTATTTATAAACTAATTATCCAAAAAAAAACCTTAGAGTGATGTAATGAGCGATACTGAAAGTGCATTTGTATTTAAGATTACGGTCATAGGAGATGGCGCAGTTGGGAAAACTTCATTAATTAAGAAGTACACTCAGGGAAGTTTTCAAAAAGATTATATTAAAACTTTGGGTGCCCAGTTTTCCAAATATGATGAAGATTTAGAAGGAAATAACGTGAAACTATTTTTTTGGGATATAGCAGGTCAGGCAGAATTCATGTTCATGCGCCCCACATTTTATAAAGGGTCAAAAGCGGCCATTATTGTCTTCTCGCACGGACCAGAAGAAGAATTCAGTTTGGAGCATATAGCTGATTGGCACGATGACATTATAAAATATTGCGGAGATTTACCTGTGGTTTTATTCGGTAATAAGATTGATTTAGTAAAAAAAGGAGAGCTAGAGAATAAAAAAGTAGATGATTTAGTGAAAAAACGTAATTTTCTCGGATATTACAAAACGAGTGCCAAAACTGGAAGTGGCGTGTATGAAGCATTTCAAGCAATCATAAAAGAATTATATAATAAGTATAAAGACGCATAAAACGAATTTTGACATGTATGATAATCAAGAATACCCGAAGATTCTATTTTTTTCATCGAATCATTGTGCACCTTGCAAGCCTGTGGAAGAAATGCTTAAGAGGATAAATATTTCTATGTTTGGAAAAAGATTAAATATTGAGAAAATTGATATTGAACAAAGTCATAAAATTACCAAAGATTACAATATTACATCTGTACCAACAATTATTATTGCGGATAAAAGATTGGCAGTAGATATTCAAGAAGAAGAAATTATTGATGCGATCTTATATGGATTTATATCTTCAGTTAAAATTTAATAAACTAAAACAATTTAATTTTAAATAGTAAAAAGAAGTGAATAGTTATGGATAGAAAATTACTCTCTAAAATTTTAACCTTAATGAAAAAATATTTAAAAGATGGAAAATCAATTGGAGATTTAAAATTGGGAAGTCTTTTGGCGCTGGGTCATCAACTTGAGGCCATCTTTTATTACCTCGGTCATGAATTAGGCACTATTTTAGATACGAGAAAATGTGAAGATGTGGTAAAAATTCCTGAAGAATTAAAAAAGATGGTATTAGAATATAATATTGGAGAGATAACAATCAAAGAGGCAACCGAAGAAGTTATTACATTAAATTTGAAGAACCACAGTTCCATTAAAGACCTTATAGGAAAGGGAATCAAAAGTGATGGCAATTTTTGCTCTTTTGAAGCTGGAATGCTTGCTGGAATTGTTGAACGAATGATGAATACCCATTGTTTTGCACAAGAATTAAATTGTAGCATGCAAACTGGAAATGATTTTTGCGAATTTATGATCGTTTTTCAAAAGGACTAATCCCTTTAGACTTTAAACAGTTTTTATTTTTACTAACAAATTCTAGCTTAATATTATTCATACTAACATAAAATCAATTTGAAAGAGTAAGGTGCTTTATTATTTCGTCATCAAGTAGAACACAAGAATTAAAAAAATATATTGATAGATGTCCCGTTTGTAAAAGAGAATATTATAAACAAGACTTTGTAAAATGTGATCATTGTGGTACATTTATTTGTTTAAGATGTACTCTAATTGCAGGGAAGTATGGAAAATGTTGTTTATAATTTTCGTTGGATGCACTATTTTTTCTTTTAGTTTATTTTATTTAAATTATATTTTTTTTATCATTGGTCTAATTTTTGGGATTTCGACAACTATTTATGGATATTTACTTCTTAAATTTTTATCTCGATCAATAGCTATGAGTACAACTGTAATTCTAAATGATTGATATTCTATAGACAAATTTTAGAAGAAAATTTTATATATCTGAAATTATAATTGCCGATTAAGAACAAAATTATTAAAAAGAATGAATTTTATTATTATGAAAAAGAAAATAATACTTTTAACTGATCTATGATGAATGACCAGATTGATTATATTGTAAAAATCTGTTTGCTTGGTGAAGCAGCCGTTGGGAAAACTTCATTAGTCTACAGATTTATCGAAAATAGGTTCAGAGACAACTATAAAAGCACCCTTGGAGTAAATCTTCTTAAGAAAGATATAGTCCTTGATGATTATGGCGGAGTGAGTGCGCAAATATGGGATTTAGGTGGTCAGGAATCCTTTAGAAGTCTAAGAAAACTATATTTAGAAGGGGCCAATGGAGCATTTGTGATTTTTGATACAACAAAAAGAAAAACTTTTGATAAACTTGATGAATGGATCCAAAGTTTTAAGGAATCAAGAGGAAATAGACCTTTATTATTAATAGGCAATAAAATTGATTTGAGTGATAAGCAAAAAGTAGAAGAATCAGAAGTAAAAGAATACGCAGAAAAGAATTCAACGGAATTTATTTTGACCTCTGCTAAAACTGGCGAAAATGTCGAAAAAGCTTTTAAAGGATTAGTGAAAACAATTTTAGATGAAGTTTCTAAAGAATAAAATAATTTAATTAATATTTTTATATATTGCAAACTTTCTTTTCAAAAATTTCAAAATGAAAATCTTAATGAT
>CAZRKO010000256.1:0-2956 GCA_964600445.1 uncultured archaeon | reverse complement strand
GGATATTTGCTTTAATTGATAATTTACCAGCGGTTGTTCAGAATGATAATAGAAAACCAGAAAAATTCAAGGGAGAAATTGAATTTAGGAATTTATCTTTTCATTATGATGAAGGTAAAGAAGTATTTAAAAATTTTTCTTTAACAATTCATCCGGGTGAATCAGTCGCAATTGTAGGGCATACTGGTGCTGGAAAATCTTCTTTAGCAAAATTATTGGCAAGATTTTACGAATTTCAGGGAGGGGATATTTTAATCGATGGAATTTCGATTAGAGATTTTGATTTAAAAGAATACAGAAAACAAATAGGAATAATCCCTCAAACACCATTTTTATGGGCTACAACATTGCTAAATAATGTGAAATATGGGGTTGATTCTGCAACAGAGAAAGAAGTAACAGATGCTTTAGACAAAGCAGGAGGGACTGATTGGGTTAAAGATCTAAATTATGGATTAAGTACTTACGTTGGAGAAAGAGGAAGCCTAATCTCGATGGGTCAACGCCAATTAATTGTTTTTGCCCGAACTTTACTCCAAGATCCTTCAATCTTGATCTTAGATGAAGCAACTGCTTCAGTAGACCCATTTACCGAAACACGTATTCAGGATGCGTTTGAAAAGACCATTAAGGGACGAACTTCAATCATTATAGCACATCGCCTTTGGACAGTTCGACATGTGGACAGAATAATTGTCTTAGACCATGGAAATATAATAGAAGAAGGTAGTCATGATGAATTAATGGCAAGTGGGGGTACATATGCTAACCTCTATAATACTTACTTTAGACATCAATCCCTTGAATATATTGAAAAAATCAAGAATATTTGTGAAGAACCTGAAGTTTAAGATAAGTTTATGAATAATTAAAAGTAAATATGCTTTTCAAATCCTAATTTTCATACCGTATAATTTTAAACTATGAGAGAAACATTTAAGTACATCATTATCGAATAACTCAATTAGATACCATTAAAATAAAATCATTTTTTAAGAGTAAAAAAATGTCAGAACCAGAAAAAATTGAATCCACTGGCTTAGATAGAGGATACACTCCACCGCCGACAAGAAAGATTATTGCTTTAGCTGCAGGAGGTGTATTTGTGCAAGTAATGTTTACGGCAGCATTTAGAATACAATTATATGCGTTGAAGGTATTAGGATTAACTGCACTAATGCTTGCACTTTTTATGGCTATATTCACTATTGCTGATATCTTTAATGAATATTTTGTTGGACATTTATCAGATAGAGCTACTAGATTTACGAAACGATGGGGTAAGCGATTTATTTTCATTATAGGGGGTGCTGTTGGAACGGCACTTGCATTAATACTAATATTTTTACCAATCTGGGAAACTAAGCCCGAAGGAGGATTGGTAAATCCAGAACAAACATTAATAGCGATAATATGGCTTGCCATCTCGGTTTCAATATGGGACACAATACAAACTATAGAAGAATTAAATTCGAAAGCTTTATTACCTGATCTGATTCGAGATCAGAAATCGCGAGCAAAGTTTCAGCTAGTAGGATCAATAATAGGTCCTATGGCCTTAATATTAGGGATAATTCTAATACCACTTTCAATAAGTGCTTTCGGAGGAGTAAATGACCCTAATGCTTATTTTATGATGGCTATAGTAATAGCAGTAATATATCTTGCGATTTTACCTGTTCGTGCTTATGGTATATGGGAACCTAAAGAAATGCGAGAATTTAGACATGAATTTGATATTATAAAAAAAGAAGAAACCCCTCTTTGGGATGCGGGAAAAAGAGCTTTAAAAAGTAGAAATTGGATGGCCTTTGTTATAACTTATTTAGAATGGGGCTTAATCATGCGCATGATAGTTTTAGGATATGATTTATACATTATTGATGTTCTAGGCCTAGATATTGCTTATACTGCATTACCACAAGTTGCAGCATTGCTTGGATCCTTTATTTTTGGAATTGTCAGTTATAAATTACTAAGAAAATATGGTGCTAAGAAAACCTTCATGATTGGAATATATGTAGCAATTATTGGCTTTTTCTTGATGATATTTACCATTGATATTTGGACTTTAACTTTATTTTCCTTTATCATGGGGATGGGCATGGGTGCTCAAGTTACAGCTCGAGGATTAGTAGCCGTCCAAGCTATCGATTATGATACTTTAAAATATGGAAAACGTGAAGAAGCTCAATATTATGCTATAAATCAAATATTCAGTGCTACGTCAAAAACTACTTCTGCTCTATTACTTGCAGTAGTAGTCGCTATTTTTCTCTATGATCCCCTCAAAGGAACAGAAAATACCGAGTTTGCAAAATTTGGATTACTCGTATATATATCAATTATTCCATTGATAATTACTATCATTTCAGGTATTCTTGTCTGGAAGCTTTTCAATATAAGTAAAGAGTTAGCAGAGGAAAACAAGGAAAAATTGTTAAAACTAGGACATTAATTAAAATTAATGTTTTAACAACTAATTTCATACTTTTTTTTTTTATTTTTAAGATTCCTAAGCTATTTTCTTCTCGTTTTTCTTTAGATAGAATTTTTAGATTTTTTTTTTTAAAGCATTAATTTTTTAACGAGTTAATGTTTTTGGTAATAATCGTATTTCTTATAATTTTATTGATAACAAACTCATAATAGATTCCCACATTAATGGGAAAAATTGAGCTTCCAAGAAGTTTTCGACAAATAATTTAAATAGCATAGTTTAATCTTATTTTATAATAACTAAATTTTTAATATTTTGATGGAAAATGGATGAATTAAAAAAAAATCTTCATGTGAATAGTCATTATCGGAGATCTATAGAAATAGATAATGATATAAGTCAATTTTCCGTCAAAACCATAATGATGTTATCCCGCTTGATAGGATAACTGCGGTGTAGCCTAAGAAGCTACCAGGGATCATTAAGCTTTACAAGAAGCAGTAAAAATTTAATATT
>CAZRKO010000255.1:0-3008 GCA_964600445.1 uncultured archaeon | reverse complement strand
ATTGATGGCCAACATTGAAAGGCAAATCCATCTAATTCTTTTTCTATAACCCAATTTTCAACCACAACAGCTAATTTAGCTAGTTTAAGTAGACCTTCTTCAGGGAATTGTGCGGTTGGTGTGTATTTCTTAATGAAGTCTATTTTCTCTTGAATATTAGGATCGTCATCACTTAGACGATTAATTTCACCAAAAATCTCAGACATATCTATTGGTTCTACGCTTATTCCGTTAAATTCTAAAATTTTTTCACTATAGCGCACTGTATTAAAAGCATTTGGCCTCGTCCCAATTTGCCCTACTCGTAGATTTCTTAATTTTTTTACAATTCTACATATTTTTTCAAATTTTATAAGGTCTTTTTTATATTGATCAGATTTAAGCGAACATGTATGATATTCTGTTAAAGTAAATGGAATGCCATACTGATATAAGACGCTTGTTACAGATATTTTACCACAAAATGCATCTCTTCTGTATTTTCGATTCATCTTATCAATTTCGTCAGAAGATGCTTGAATTAATACAGGGACATTGAGATTTGCTATTTTAAGAGTTTCTGCGAAGCCTTTCTCATCAGAAAAGTTTGGTAGACAAAGAAGCACCCCCGAGATTCTCTCCCTATTTTGTTTAAATAAATCGGCACATTTCTTCGCATCCTCATAGGTTTCTACAACGCCAAATTTTGTGTCATTCTCACCTAAAATCACGTAATCATATCCCATTTCTTCCATAAGTTCAATGATTTCTACCCTCCCTTGTCTTGCTAACTCATCTGGAAATACATCGCGATTGCCGACGATTATGCCAAAAGTTATTTGTTCTGGTTTCATATAAATAAATGACATCTTAATTTTCTTTCTTTTATAATTAGGTTATGAAGATAAATACCTACTCTATATTTATCTTTTTTTTGATAATCGAAAAAGTTATCTTATTTATTCAAGTATATCTCGAGGGTAAGTTTTCTTGGCACTATCTGCTATTTTTAAATCTATTTCTAAAGTTAAAAATGATTTTTCTGGAGATGTGGTCCCTAATACCTTTCCATTTTATGATCCAGCTTTTTTTGAGAATAATAAAAAAATTTTATCATATGATTTCATCATGTTTAGATCTGTATCGAAATATTACGCTAAGCTATATGATTCTTCGCGAAATCGGTATTTCACGAAATATTCTAATATGATTAATTTGAGATAGGAGAAAATATAATTTTAAGTGTGAATTTAAGATTTTAAAAGCATAATTAAATTTTCTAAATTACGCAATGAGTTTTAAAACAAAATTAAGCCAAATAAAACTAAGATTTCTTGAACTCTGGGAATATAAGGTTTTTCAATGGGCTGTAATAATTCACTTGGGATACTTCATAGTCTCTCTTGTTTGCGTTCTCACAATTTTAAGACATCAAAACGATTTTCTTATTTATTTTAATGCGGGAGGTGTATTTTACAATGATATTAATGATTTATATAATCAGAAACATTATATTTGGGATTATAGGTATTTACCCTTAAGTGCAATGTTCTTTGTGCCATTTTATCTTTTAGGATTTGATTTGGGATTTATAATTTTCCATATTTTGAATTTAATTTTAAATATTTTAATCTGTGTGCTGCTTTTTAAAATTATCAAACTAGTAAGAAAGGAAGATCATGAACAAGATGATAAGAGGATTATAACATACATTAGCTTGTACTTAGTGGCTGCTCCTCAAATGTTTAATTATATTCTTGGTCAAATCAATTTATACATCACATTTTTTATGTTGGTAGCACTCTATGTTTTTTTAAAATATGAAGAATTAAAATGGCACTTATTTGGTAGTATTATTTTGGGTTTAAGTATTGTACTAAAACCTACAGCTCTTCTCTTAATTCCTTTTTTATTAGTCATTAATTATGATTTGAATCACAGGAAATTAATATTCGATTTTTCTAAAAGTTTTATTAGGATAATGGGGGTAATTTTTCCAATTTCATTAAATATAATTATTTTTCTCTTATATCCTAAATTATGGGATGGCTTTATTGAGACAAATTTTACCGGTGGGAATCCCCTCACATTAAACTTCTCATTTAGCATTACAAAAATTATTTTAAATTTTTGTTTTATGTACAACATCCCATTCAATCAAATCTATGTTTTATTGTTTGTTTTAGGGATAATTGGTTTTTTAGGGTATATTATATTTCTTTTTGGAAAATATCATGAAAGAGATTCTATTATTTACGGTTTTACTTTCGGCTTAGTAATAACATTATTAGTATATTATGATTCTTGGAACCATCATTTGTTGAATCTAACACCCTTATTAATTATATTAATATTTATTTTGCCCAGAAATTCAGATGTAACAAATAAGTATATTAAAAAAGGATTTTTCTTCTTTAGTTTTTTCGATTTAGCATTTATGGGACTTTGGTTTCTTACTGTGCTTTGGTTCCCATATAATTTCGCAAGTACTATTTTTCTAATATTAGTTTTCTATGGTTTAAGCAAACATAGTCTATCGACAGAGGATAAGGATTCTTTCAATAAATATATAAAGAAGGTTCGAGGGGAGTAATTTTGAAACTCAAATTTTTTTTGATTAGTTACTTTTTATTATTAGTAATACTTATAGTATTAACTCCAAGCGCAAAAGCTTCTGATTATGAGATTGGCGTAGAAGAGGGAGACACATTTATATGGAACTGTAATGTTTGTGACAACGATAAATTAGACGAGATATTAGGAAAAGAATGGGATGATGAGGGATTTTTTGAGGATGTAGAAAAAGGAGCTCGTATGAAGTGGAAAATAAGTGATACTGATGATGATGAAAAGATCTACAGCTCAGAAACAAAGGAGAACGAAACAGTATATAGCATAGAATTTGGGAAATGGATTTGGACAACTAATGATGAATGGGGCGATGAAGATAAGGATGAAGAATCCTATCTTTTTAAAGACCCTGATGACTTTTCAGAAGATTTTATTTTTCCTGAATTGGCTCCAATATG
>CAZRKO010000254.1:0-3014 GCA_964600445.1 uncultured archaeon | reverse complement strand
GTGAATTTTTTACGATATTTTTATCGATAATTATATTAGTAGTAAGTGTAACGGCATTTTTTGAGCATAAGTTAAGTGAATCAGAGCAGGAATTATATATATTAAATAAAGACCTAGAAAAAAAGATTGAAGAAAGAACAAAAGATTTAAGAGCCTCAGAAGAAAATTACAGAAATCTTGTAAATAATATTTTAGATGTCATATTTGAGTTAAATTCAGATAAGAAAATTAGTTATGTGAGTCCTCAGATCAATGATTTGTGCAGTTATCACCCAGAAGAGATGATAGAGCACAAAATTTCTAAATTCATCCATGACGAAAATATTGATATTGTAAAAAGAAGTTTTAATAATACACTTAAAACTAGAGAAAATTCATTTATCGAATGTAGAATGCGTCATAAAGCTGGGCATTATATTCAAGTATCTATAAGAGGAAGCTTAGTGAAAATAGATTCAGATTTAAAAATTATTGGCGTAATTAGAGATATTTCAGATCAAAAAAAAGCAGAAAAAATGATTAAAGAACAAATAGAGAAATTAAAAGAAATTGATCAAATTAGAAACGATTTCGTAAGAAGAACTTCTCATGAATTAAAGACACCTTTAACATCCATATACACATCGTCCAAATATCTTTTAGACACTTATGAAGAAGAACTAAATGAGGAAATCTTAAAGCTCATTAAAGTAATAAATAGAGGCGGAATTCGATTAAAAAAATTGGCTGAAAATTTGCTCGATGTTTACGATCTTGAATCTAAGAAAATAGAATTAAAAAAACAAAGAAATAATATAACACGAACTATTAAAGAATGTATTAATGATTTTGAATTATCGCTTAAAGAAAGAGAACTCTTTTTAAAAACTGATCTTGAGGAAGATGTCTATATTGAAATTGATAAGATTAGAATTGAACATGTTATTTTAAATCTATTGTCAAATGCCATAAAAAACACTCCTCCAAATGGTCTAATTTATGTTGGTTTGAACAAAGATAAAAGTTATATTGATATAATAATAAAGGATACCGGAATTGGTTTTACTGAAGCTGAAAGAGATATTGCATTTAAAAAATTCGGGAAAATTGAAAGACAAATACAAGGGAAAGATATAATTACTGAAGGATCGGGGCTCGGATTGTATATCTCTAAGGAAATTGTTAAATTACATGAGGGAAAAATTTTACTTGAATCCGAGGGAAGAGATAAAGGCTCAACTTTTATAATAAGATTGCCTATAAATGAAGAAGAAATACCTATTTAATTTTATAAAATCATACAATTCTATCAATTAACTTAATTTGTTTACAACTTTATTAAAAGCCTGAATAATAATTAATATAACATTTTTATAATCTCCCTCTGATAAATTAACATCTAATTGCCCTTGTTGGGCAATTAACAACTTTTCAAGCTTCTTACAAGTCTTTTTAATAATCTTCCTTTCCTTTCTTTTTTTTGCTTTATTAAGACAGTGGTTTAAAAACACAATCTCACTTATAAGACACTGAATTACTTTTTCTCTATCATTTTGAAAAAAGTCTTTAAACTGCCATTTATAAAATTGACTCATTATTAAAAACCTCCATAAATTTTCATTTTCTCAATAAAGACTTATATTGGATGAGATAAAACTCTTATATAGTCCAATTTTTATTAGTTAAAATTCTCTAAAAAATAATCATATGATACTAAAATGTAAAAATTTTGTTCGAGAACTGAGAACGAAATTAAAAAAAAAAATTACAATTATTAATTCTTAGAATTTTTTCTTTTAAGTAGAGATTTAATTAAAGTTATAAAATCAAATCTCATAAAAATTAGGTTTTAGGGGATATTATTAAAACCTATTAACTTCTTTGTAAAACTCTGAACAAGTTCATATTCATTGATAAAATGTTCAGTTTTGATTATAGTGAAGAAAAACCGATAATTGAATCTTGAGTTCTCTGGATAAATTTAAATAAGAATAGGATTAAAGTTGATATAATGAACTCAAAAATTCCATTAAAAAGTCAAAATGGTATATGTACATGGAAAGATAATACTTTATGTGATAATTGTTCATTGAAAAGCATTTTAATTTGCCAATTCAAACCAAAATATCTACTTTCATTTATTAGTTTATTTCTATTATTTGCGATTCCTGCTATTTTAGGAGTGATACTAGCAGGATATGTGTGGTTTCTTCTTGGTTGGTTTATTTTTTGGATTATTTTTTTTGAATTCTGGGAAATTCGAATCCTTTGCAGCCACTGTCCATTTTATGCTAAAAATGGAAGATTACTTCATTGTATTGCTAATTATGGAAGTTTGAAAGTGTGGAAATATCACCCTGAACCTATCAGCCTTAGCGAGAAGATCCAACTTTTTATAGGATTTCTCATCTTTTTTGGATACCCGTACATCTTTATGATACTTGGGGGGCAATATAACTTTATAATACTTTCCTCGATTGGCTTAATTGTTTTTCTTGGTGTCTTACTTAAAAGAAGATGCGTTAAATGTATTAATTTTTCTTGTCCTCTTAATCACGTTCCCAAAGAGGTCGTTGATGACTTTCTTAATAGAAATCCGATAATGAAAAAAGCCTGGGAAAAAGCAGGATATCGATTGAATTAATTATTAAATATTTCCTTTGTAAATCCATCAATAAAATTCATCATTAAAGAGTGTATAAATTAGTAATAAATGTATTAATAATCAGAAAAAATTAAATATTTATATAAGAATTTTTTGATGTTTTCTTATTCCCATACGCTTGGATCGTCAACAAGTCGAAAGTCTTCATTTAGATTATCTAATTGTTTCATATCCTCATCGTCTAAATTAAAATCAAAAATATCTATATTCTCAATAATGTGATCCTTACTTCCTGATTTAGGAATTTGAATTACATGATGTTGAATCCCCCAGCGAAGTAACACATGTGCTGATGTTTTCCCGTATTTCTGCCCAATGGCTTTTAATTGCGGATTATCTAACTTTTGCCCGCGTGTTAATGGACAATAAG
>CAZRKO010000253.1:0-3031 GCA_964600445.1 uncultured archaeon | reverse complement strand
ATGTAACCTATGAAGTTAGGAGATTGAGGAGTAAGATTTTCAATGTTACCCCCTGTTACTAAGAAGAATCCGCCAATTGAAGCGATAATAAAACCAATGATTTTAATATTAGTTAATTTTTCATTAAAAAAAATTAAAGCCAATAGAGTAATAATAACCGGAGCTAGTAAGCACACAAATAAAGCTGGTAAGGAGGGGCCAATTAAATTTATAGCATTATATTGGGCAAAAAAGAAGAGGGAAATTCCGGTAAAACTAGCTATAAATATCAATATCCAATCATTTTTAGTGAATTTTACTTCATTGATTGCTTCGTTTACAGCCTTTTTTTTATTTAGCTTAGTATAAATATCAATGATCAGAAATGACATCGACGCCACAATAAAACGATATAATGCCAAAGACAATGGAGGTACATATTCTACAGCAATATCAACAAGAATAAAAGAGAAACCCCAAATAACTATCATTAAAATTAATAGAATATAAATCAGTATCATCGTCAATTTCAGAAATTTTTATAAATAATTCATTGATATATTAAATCAAAATCTAAAATTTAAATGGTTTAATTATTAATAATAAATTAAATTTGTTAATTATTATTTTTGGAAAGAAATTAATTGAAGAAAATTACCTACACTTTAAACTTTGGGCTCATTGGTTCAAATAGTTCTGCTATTGATTTTGGAAAAAAAATATTTTTCGAATATTTGAAAAGAATAGCGATTAAGAGTAATCTGACAGAAAATTATAACATTAATGAAGGTATACTTGAATTCTTAATTATCTTTAGAGAAATTCCGATAAAAATTCGAATTTTTTTAGCCGATTCCTTTAATGATATCATTTATAATTATGAGAGAATAAGAACCATAGACATATTAATACTTCTTTTAAATATTTTTGACTTAAATTCAATCAACTCGTTGACAAGAGATTCATTTGAAGAATTAAAAAATTATTTCTCATTTCGGAATGGAGTTTCGGTTCTAGCTGGAATTAATATGGAAGGAGAAAATTCCTCTGAAAATAGTCGTATAAGTAGATCTCAATTGACTGAAAAGGCTAAAGAATTAGATGTCCTATATGGTTATGAATTATCTATTAATGAAAAGGAGAATTCTGAATTTTTTAATCATATTTTAAGCGATTTTATTTTTAAATTTCAATATTCTTCTCCAGAATTATTTGATTTAGCAAAGTTATATGGAAAAGAACTAATGGGAAAGTCAAATTAGGGAAAAAATATTAAAACGAAAGAGGTAATTGTTTTAATTTTGTAAATATCTTATTATTTTTTCAATAGAGTAAATTTCAAAATAAATTTTGTATAAGCTTTAAAAGGTTATAAATTCTAAAATCAATTAATAAATAAATAAAAAAATAGTAAAAAAATAAAATACCTAAAAATATAAGGAGTCTGATATTTCAAAATGAGTGAAGAACCAGAAGGTATCTTAGAAATTGAGAAGACTGAAGGAAGGCGTCGTTGTCCCCGTTGTAATAACGAAAATAAGCTAATGATCCATGAATCTACAGATAAGGAAAATATTATCTTGGATTATCCGCGAGTTTATGGAAAGAAGTTCAAATGCGGACAATGCGGACAAGAATGGCGTGAAAAATAAATTTTTTTACCCTACTTTTTTTAATCTACTTTATTAGTGAAATTATAATAATTTTAAAAAAGCTATTATTTGTTTTGCAAATATTTACTTTTTAAATACTCATGCATGGCTTTGGCGGCTCTTTTTCCGGCACCCATAGCAGATATTACTGTAGCACTTCCAGTTACTATATCCCCTCCAGCAAAGACTCCCTCTAAATTCGATTGACCATTCTCATCAATTTCAATATAACCCCATTTATTTAATTTTAATTCTGGAATTGATTTGGTAAGAATTGGATTTGCTCTGGTTCCAATAGCAATTATAATCGTATCAGTTTCTATTAAATACTCTGAACCTTGAATTGGTACGGGGCGCCTTCTCCCAGAATCATCAGGTTCTCCTAACTCCATTTTAATTACTTCCATGAATCTGACATCGGCATTCTCATCTCCTAAGAATCTTACAGGATTCGTTAGAAAATTGAACTCTATCCCTTCTTCTTTAGCATGATGATATTCCTCTTTTCTTGCGGGCATTTCTACTTCTGATCTTCTATAAACGATAATTACTCTTTCCGCACCTAATCTGAGAGCGGTTCTTGCCGAATCTAAAGCTACATTGCCTCCTCCTATAACAGTTACTATTTTGCCAATTTTAATAGGGGTATCATAATCAGGAAATCTGTAAGCCTTCATTAAATTTGCTCGTGTAAGAAATTCATTAGCAGCTAATACCCCGTTTAAGTTTAATCCGTTTACTTTCATAAACATCGGTAGACCTGCACCAATCCCTATGAAAAATGCTTTATATCCCATTTCTTTTAAATCCTCAAGATCTAAAGTTTTTCCAATGATAACATTATATTCGATTTTAACGCCTTGAGAAATTAAATATTCGATTTCAGAATTTACGATATCTTTAGGTAATCTAAATTCGGGAATACCATAAGCTAAAACTCCGCCACCTTTATGAAACGCCTCGTAAATCGTAATATCATATCCTAATTTTACTAAGTCTCCTGCAACTGTAAGACCTGCTGGACCACACCCAACAACAGCTATTTTTTTCCCATTTGGTAGTTCTTTTTCAGGAATATAACAGCTTCCAGTGTCTCTTTCATAATCAGCTACAAACCTTTCAAGATAGCCTATAGCAATAGGCTCCCATCTTCTTCCTAGAACACATTTTCCCTCACATTGATCTTCTTGAGGGCAAACTCGTCCGCATATCGCGGGTAGAGCGTTATTTTCTTTAATCTTCCAAGCAGCTTCACAAATTTGCTTTTCATTAATTAATTTAATAAATCCTGGAATATCTACATTAACAGGGCAGCTTTCAATACATAAGGGTTTAGCACATTGGACACATCTTCCTGCCTCTGTTTGAGCGAGTTCTAAAGAATAACCTAAGTTTACCTC
>CAZRKO010000252.1:0-3049 GCA_964600445.1 uncultured archaeon | reverse complement strand
GTGTGCGACGAGAAAGATTTTGTAGTGGGATATGATCCGAATAAATATGAAGAATTAATGGCACAAGGAGGGGCTGCATAATGGACATGAAAACGAAGGAGGGAATGCTTCAGTATTGTAAACAAGTAGCTGAAACAAATGGCTGGATTTTGAATAAAGACCAAAACACGTTGGATGATTTAATTGATGGGCTCGTCGATAATAAATTAAATTTGGGATATCAATCATGTCCCTGTCGTTTGGCCTGCGGTAAACGAGAATTGGACAGAGATTTAATTTGTCCATGTGATTATGCTCAAAAAGATGTTCCCGAGCTTGGAGCTTGTTATTGTAATTTATATATGCGACAAGATTATTACAGTAGTATTGGAAAAGAATACGTACTTGTACCTGAGAGACGCCCCCTTGAAAAAGAGAATGCTGCCTTAGAATACATTAATGCTCAGATGTAATGATTCACTACTTTTAATTACTTTTTATTTTTCATTTTTTGTCATCTTAGGAAGCGATATTTCGGTTCAATGATTAAATTTTTGAAATATTACTAAGGAAGATAGCCGGAGATTATTGTTAAAAATATAATCTCATTCATTAGGGAGTATTAAACTTTCTTTGAAATTTAACAATTACATTGGTTATCATGATTTAAAAAATACAGAATTAGAGTATTAGATGAGTATAATATTTTATAAAGCTAATTTTTATTTATGGGACTATCATAATTAATATTATATTATGCCAGAAAAAGAATTGACTGAAGACAAATTAGAAAAAGAAATGGATAAAGCCTTTAAAGAGGGTGAGGCTAAACGAGATCACTGTGGCACAGCCTTACCATCTAGTAAAGAAGTCGGGATTCAAAGAACAGATGTAAAATTAAAAGAAGAGAAAGATTAATAACATCTTATTTTTTTTTTTAAGTATATTATTTTTAAACATACTGTTTATATAATCAAGGTGCTTTTTATGGGAGATTATTTAAAATACCCTAAGGATAGAAAAAAATATCCAACAGAGGAAGTTGATTCTCAACATTTTTATAGCGATAATGAAGTTAAGGAAATGGTCAATAACCTTGATAAAATAGAATTTACTCAGGATGATTACTTAAAAATATATAATTGTGTTGATTGCGGACTCTGTGAAACTGAAATGGAACGCATTAAATTAAAGGAAAAGTTTCTTTCTCAAGGCTTTACTCTTGAAGGTTTGGAAGAGATGCGCGAATGTTTCAGAAATTTTCGAACACCTTATCCAACAAATAAAATGAGAATAAAAATTCCTGATGGAATTCCAAAAGAGTCTGATACACTTTATTTCATGGGTTGTCTTTCAACTATCAGGATTCCCCGTTATACTGAGCATTCTCTACAGTATCTCTTAAACCAAGTCATTGATTTCACTATATTAGACATAGAAATTTGTTGTGGGTGGCCGTGGTTTGCTTCGGGATCTATGGAAGAATTTGAAATTTGCAAAAAAGAGAACATTGAGATTTTTAAAAAGTATAAAAAGGTTATCTGTCTCTGTCCTGCTTGCTATTTTCTTTTCAATAAATTTTATAAACCAGAGATGGATACGGATACCCATTTTGAGTATGTTATAGATTATCTAAAACCATCAGATTCTAAAAAATCAGGAATAGTTGAACTTCAGCATCTTTGTCAATTAATTAATCGAGGAAGAGATGATGTTTCTGAGACTGTAGATAAAATATTGAAAAAAAGTGGATATAAAGTAGCAGATGTTCCGCATTGGTGTTGTGGAGGTGGTTTGGGTTATATGCATCGGACAGATATTATTGAGGCTGTTGCTAGAAAACGAATGGAAGATTTTGACAGAGATGACGTGGATTTTGCCACAACTTATTGCCCAAGCTGCTGGTGGATATTACGTAGATTTAGTAAGCAATGCAAAATTCATCCTAAAGCTAAAGATATATTTGAATTGCTCCTATGAATGATTCCAAACAAGAAGATTATTATTGTCCTTGCAGGGAAGCAGATCCCGATCATTTTATTACTAATGAAGAAGTCAAACGGCTCATTGAAAGCAATTATACATTCAAGCAAGATGATTATTTAAGAGTTTACAATTGCATTCATTGCAATGATTGCGGTACTTCAGAGGATAGATTTATCCTGAAAGAAAGGTTTCTAAAAGACGGAGGTATAATTGAAGGATTAAAGGATACAATTAATGCTCTGGAGACATATGGTACTCCATTTACTAAAAATAAGAGTCGTGTTAAAATTCCGAGTGGGATACCTAACAAATCCGATACCCTCCTATATCTTGGTTGTTTTACTACTGTGAAAACACCGGTCTATGCTGAGAACCTTATAAAATATTTATTACATAAAAAAATAGATTTTACTCTTTTGGATGAAGAAATATGTTGCGGATATCCAATTTTATGTAATGGGGTAATTGACACTTACCATAAGTTAGTTAATAAAAATAGAACAATCTTGAAAGAAAAAGGATATAAAAAAATAATTACGGCCTGTCCAAGCTGTTACATGGTCCTTAAAAAAGAATTTAGCATGATGGATCTCGAAATTAAATATTTTACAAAATACTTAACTCCCAATGAAAAGAAGAAATCAGGCAATCTAATTATACAACACGCATGTCCGCTAAGAAATGGAGAGATTCCAGGAATTGTTGAAAGTTTAGAAAATTTATATAAGAAAAGCGGATATAATGTGCTCTTGAGGGTCCCAAAAACATGTTGCGGCGGTGGGGTCGGCCATCAGCTAAGAACAGATGTTATTGAAGAAATAGCAATGAAGAGAATGGATGATTTTAAAGAACAAAGTGGTTATTTTGAAAAGATAACAGAAGAGAACAATTTCATTACAACATATTGTCCTGACGCGTACTGGATCTTAAAAGTATATGGACGAAAAAAGAAAATCCCATTTAAACTAAAAGATATGTGTGATCTACTCCTTTAATTCACCTCCCTATTTGAATATTTCTTTAAAAAAATTTTAATGTATAATCCAAACCTTTAAAATCTAAATTAGGATTACGTTTTTTATAA
>CAZRKO010000251.1:0-3051 GCA_964600445.1 uncultured archaeon | reverse complement strand
TAAAAAAGATTGTCTTTGATGACAAACTTCTCTCATTAGAAGAATTGGTCGAAATGCTTATGAAAAATTATAGGGGCACTTATCAAGGAAGGAAAGGAAGCGAATGGAGAGAAATTTTCATAAATAAAGTCCCAAAATATGGAAATGATAATGACTATGTTGATCTAATTGCCGTTGATGTTGTAAACCTATATTGCGATGAAATTTTAAAGCATAAAAATTATAGAGGTGGAAAATTTAATCCAGGAATCTTATCTACAGCATTTCATTTAGCATTCGGTATATTTACAGGGGCATCCGCTGATGGGAGAAAATCTAAAGTCCAATTATCTAACGGCGTTGGACCTACTAATGGTATGGACAAAAATGGCCCAACTGCTATTCTTAACTCGGTTAAAAAACTTGATCATGGACTAATAACAAATGGAGATTCACTAATTTTGGCATTCCATCCAAATACATTAAAATTAGATATATTTCCCTCTCTAATTCAAACCTTCTTCCAGCCAGATGGCGGGTTTCACATCCAATTTAATGTAGTTGGTAAGGATACGTTATTTGAAGCACAGAGAAATCCGGATGAATATCGAGGATTAGTGGTTCGAATAGCAGGATATACTGTTCTTTTTACTGAACTCTCTAAAACAGCTCAGGATGAAATTATTGCTAGAACTTGTTACTAATTATTTCTTTTTTTATGAATTAATTTAATAAAGTTTAATTTTTGAATTTACTTCACATAGTTAAAAAATCAAAAAAAATTTTAGATAAAATACTTTTTAAATCATATATTTGAAAAACTGGGCCTGTAGATCAGTGGAAGATCGCTTGATACACCTTCATATTGAATGAAGTGTGCAAGTTTCGCATTCAAGAGGCCACGGGTTCAATTCCCGTCAGGTCCATCTCATGATACTTTATGTATTTAGAAGATTAGAATCGTTTAGGAATCATTAAGAATCAGAATAATATCTCTTATTTAATAAAATCTAAAAAATATACTTCATTTATGGGTATTGAATATGATAGATTTCAAGAATTTACCACGTTTACATGATCCAGAAAAAATTGAAAAAAAAATATATGAATGGTGGGAATCACAGGGTTATTTCCGACCTGAAAAACAACGAGAATTAGGATTAGTAAGTGAATCAGACCCACGTTTTTGTATTACACTTCCTCCTCCAAATGTCACAGGTGTACTTCATCTTGGTCACGCGATCGTTTTAACACTTGAAGATCTTATGACTAGATATGAACGTATGAACCAAAAAGAGACCCTTTTCCTTCCTGGAACAGATCACGCTGGGATAGCTACCCAAAATGTGGTAGAGAGGGAATTAGAGAAAAAAGGAATTAAAAGGAAAGAGATAGGTAGAAAAAAATTCGTAGATGAAGTATGGAAATGGAAAGATCGCTGTCAAACAACAATTAGAGAGCAATCAAAAAGTATGGGATCATCATGTGATTGGACACGTGAAAGATTTACAATGGATGATGATTATAGTTTAGCAGTCAGAACTGCTTTCGTACAGCTATATAAAAAAGAGTTGATATATAGAGGTAAATACATGATAAACTGGTGCCCTGGAAGGTGTGAATCAGCAATCTCTAACCTAGAAGCTGAACCTCAAGATCATGAAAGTTCATTGTGGTATTTGAAATATCCTATAAAATCCGATAACTGGAAAGAGCCGTATGGTGAGTGGGGATCTGGAGAATGGGCTAAAGGGGCAACAGAGTTTGTTGAATTGGCAACTACTAGACCAGAAACATTATTAGGAGACACAGGAGTCGCTATTGCGCTAAATCATCCGGAATACGCCGTATTAGAAGGAAAAATGGCTATTTTACCCGTATTAGGTCGTGAAATCCCTGTTTTTGAGGATTCATATGTAGATCCTGAATTTGGTACAGGAGCTTTAAAAATTACGCCTGCTCACGATCCCAATGATTATGAGATTGGGATTAAGAAAGGTTTAGAGTTTATTACAGTAATAGATGAAACAGGTAAAATGGTTGCGGAATTTTCAGGAAAATATGCAAATATGGATAGATTTGAATGTAGAGATGAAATTGTAAATGACTTGAAGAAAGAAGGGCTCCTTTCAAAAATCGAACCTTACGTTCATGCTGTAGCACATTGTCAAAGGTGTAAATCTATTGTTGAGCCTAGAATTTCAACTCAGTGGTTTGTAAGAACTAGAAATTTAGCTCGTGAAGCGATGGATGCTGTAAAAAGTGGTTTAACAATGATGATACCGGAACGCCAAGAATCTCGGTTCTATCGATGGATGGAAAATATTCGTGATTGGTGTATCAGTCGTCAATTGTGGTGGGGTCACCAAATTCCCGTTTGGTATTGCTCAAACGGACACGAAGTATGTGAATTAGAGAAACCAGTAAAATGTCCTGAATGTAATGATGAGAAATTAGTACAAGATGAGGATGTATTGGATACATGGTTCTCTTCTGGTTTATGGCCTTTTGCAACCTTAGGATGGCCTGATTTAGAGAGTAAAGATTATTTAAGATACTATCCTAATGATATGAGGGAGACTGCTTATGATATTCTTTTCTTCTGGGTTGCTCGAGAAATGATGTTAGGAATGGAATTAACGAAAAGATCGCCTTATGATAAAGTCTACTTTCATGGAATTATTAGAAATGAACATGGTGAAAAAATAAGTAAATCCATGGAAAATATTGATCAATATGATCCATTAAATATTATTGCACAATATGGGGCAGATCCACTTAGATTTACTTTCATCTCTAATATAATTCCAAGTAAAGACTTAAATCTTAGTTATGGAGCTCTTAAAGCATCAAAGAATTTTTGTAATAAAATTTGGCAATCAACAAATTATATTTTAGGAGGCATCGATCAGATTAAAAACTTAACTCCTTTTTCTTTAAATTATCCAAAAGAAAAATTAGAGATTTCAGATAAGTGGATTCTCTCTCGTTTCAATAATGTATTAAAAATTGTCAATAAGTCCTTTAAAGAATATAATTACCTTAATGCTGCACGATCAATTCGTTCCTTTT
>CAZRKO010000250.1:0-3074 GCA_964600445.1 uncultured archaeon | reverse complement strand
TATTGCTTTTTGGTATATTTTTAGCAATAACTCAAGGCACTTTAAATCTAATGGAGTTTAACATCGAAATATTATGGGGAGTATTAATATTATTTACAATAGGTATTTTTTGGACCATCGCCCATATACAAACTAAGCCAATGATAGACAAAAAAGAAGCTACTCCAATTTCAATTGTTTTTTCAAGAAGCATTATAGGCGCATTAATTTTAATGTCTACATACTTTCTTTTCTTTCCCTTAGAAAACGTAAAGATATTTTATGACCCTATAAATATCTATTATTTTTTAGCTATAGGAGTAGTCCAAGGACTCGGACTGCTCTGTTGGTATAAAACGATTTCATATATTGAGTTCTCTAAGGCAACTATTATTGTAGCGCCTACTCCTATTATTACTGCGCTTTTTGCGTACTTCTTTTTAGGAGAATTGTTCACAATTTATCACTTAATTGGAACCTTAATAATTATAGTTTCAATTACTATGATTGTTAGGGAAAAACATGATTTGGAGTTATAAAAAGTTAGAACAATCTTGAAACTTCTTTTAAAAATAAAAACTTTAAAAGTTTCTCATGATTTGCGCCATTCTGTGCCACATTGTCCGCATTGATACTTTTTTCCGTATATTTTCGGATAGGCTGAAATAATATTCGTCTTATCAATCATTTCACGGATTTGGGAGTGTGTATTATTTCCACATTTGGGACAGGCTCTTCTTATTTCTGAAATTTGCCCTTCTTCTTTTTCTTGAACTTTTGATTCTTCAAAAGATTTACTTACAATTTTTTTCTCTTCTTCGAGATCTTGGATTGAAGTTTGTAGACTATCAATGGTTTTCTCCATTCTAGAGATTTCTGTTTCTAGAAAACCAATATATTCTTGTTTTGCCTGTAATTCTTTACTTTTTTCTAATAGTGCCTTCTTTTCATTTTCCAATTCTGCTATTTTTTGTTTAAAATTAGTACTTTGATTTTCTAGATTGTTGACGTTTACTTCTTCAAGTCTTTTACTTAACTGTTTATTAGCACTTTTTAATTCATTGATTTTCTTTGTTAGGGCTTCAATTTTATTTTGATAATCCGATTTTTCTTCTATTAAATTTTCAGGTGTTTCTTCTAATTCAGATGGGGATTTTTTCTTTTCATCTTCAGAATTTTTTAAGTCTTTAGAATTATTACTCATCTTGTAAGAGTCCCGAAATTTAATAATTAAAACTAGAATGCTATCTAAAAATTAATAAAACTATTCTTAAAAAATTTAAGGAATTCAAAAAAATTGTAAATTTTTGGTTGAAAAACTTTTTTCTCAATTCTTTTTTGTGATAGCCAATAAATTACTCAAATATTAAAATCTTGAAAGAAGCATTAAAAAAAGAATGATTCAAAAGAAGAATGCTATAGTTTTTTAGATAATTGAATTCAATTTTTTAAAGCGTGTCAACAAATTTTTCGATATTAGATTTATGTTTAAGTAAATCCTTAAGATCTTCTCTAAAAGCGTTTATTAATGCAATTTTATCTTCAATGACTAATTTAAAATGTCCTGTAAATTTTTCAACAAATTTATTTTTTATTTCACTCAAAACAGATGTTATAACCTGAGTATCGGCATCTCTATTAGTTTTTAAAATAAATAAATAGCTAGTCATTTTTTCCTTGCATAAAAAGAATCGATTATTACTCATCTCAACACCTCTTACTTCATTATCTTTTAGAGTTTTAGCAATTGATTGTAAAGCAAAAAGAAAGTGGGACATTAGAGCAGATGTGCCATTACCGGCTCCTTGAGCGTGATTTTCAAAACTAAAAATAGTCGCACCAGCATCATCAATGATATAAATCCAATTTATCACATTCATTTTTTTTGAAACCAAATTACCTAAGCTTAATTATCATTTGATGTTGTTATTAAAATTGTGTCAAATACAGTATAAATACTTGTCTTATAAAATTTGTATTTATAATCTAAAGGAATAATTTGTCTTATTTTCTTAATTAAATCTGGAGTAGTTAATGTATCAACGTTTTTGAACTTTTCTTGCTTCACTAGATGGGGATCATGCTTATGAAAATATACCGAAATGTCAACTTTCATATTGTTTTGTTTGAGTAAATCAACTATCTCCTTGAAATATTGTAATGATAATTCGTGCCTATCAATATCTTGGATATCGATTATATAGATAATATTATCCACTTCATCAAAGTATCTGTCAAAATTTTCTAAATAGTCTTGACGATATTGATCTTGTCCGCCAAATTCCCATATAATCATATTAGACTCCGGGATTTTAAAGTTCTCAATATTCACACCTCTTGTAGGCTTCAAAGAAAGAAATGATAATAAATTCGTATCCTCCCTTAAACTTAACAAAATGGAGGACTTTCCACTATTATCTAATCCCATTATCATTATTTTTTTATTCCCTTGATCTTTATTAGGACCATTCATCATTTTTAACCTCGATTTTTGAAGAAATTAAAAAAATTATAAATAGAAAATAAAAATGAGATTATTTATTCTTGAGTTTTTTAGTAATTGTTTGTGATTATTGTCTAACTACTAAAATTTAGTTGGCATAATAAACTTATTTATTTAAATAGTTTCAGAAAAATTTTCAATATTAGATTTTTGTTTAAGTATTGCTCTAATATCTTCTTTAAAAGAATTTAATAGTTCTATTTTCTCATCAACAAATAAGTTCTTATATCCATAAAATTTCTTAACAAATGTGTCTTGAATTTGTTTCATAAGGGGTTCAATTATTTGAGGATTTACATCCCTATTTGATTTTAAAATAAAGAGATAGCTCGTTGACTTTTCTTTGCTTAAGAGAAATTTATTATTACCCATTTCTACACTTTTCATTTCATTGTCCTTAAGATCTTTCGCAATTGATTGTAAAGCAAAAAGAAAGTGGGACAATAAAGCATGGCTAATATTACCCGATCCTTGAATATGAATTTCATAACTAAAAATAGTAGCTCCAGTGTCATCAATGATGTAAATCCAATCTATTTTGCTCATTAATTTAACCCCATCAATTTAAAGAATAAAATTTGTTCACTTTATT
>CAZRKO010000249.1:0-3075 GCA_964600445.1 uncultured archaeon | reverse complement strand
GCACTCCGAATGAGAATGTGAGATCAAGCGGATTATCTATATTTGCTATATCTACTACATGCTCTTTAAGTTTCGATTTTAACTCCTCTGAGAATTCTGGAACAACCAACCCACTTTTTTCAGCGGCTTTTGCCATCATCGCGCCACACCCACCAGAATCAGTTAAAATCCCAAGTCTATTACCCTTAGGAAGAATTCCGCTTGAAAATGTCCTTAAGTAATACATAAAATCCTTAATTGAAATAGTAGAAATAATGCCTGTTTCTTTAAATACAGCGTCAAACATGTTATCATCACCAGCCATCGAGCCTGTATGGCCCATAATTGTTCTAGATGCTGCTTTTGTACCACCAGCATATATAGCGACTATAGGCTTTTTAGGGGTGATTTCCCTTACCAACTCAATAAACTCTTTTCCCCTCTTAATCTCTTCAATATATAACCCGATTACACTTGTCTCAGGATCATCTTTTAAATAACTTAAGCAATCAACTATATCGATATCATCTTCATTACCGATTGAAAAAGATTTACCGATCTTCACGCCAATTTCTTTACATCCCCAAAAAATATGAGATGCTATAGTTCCTGAATGGGCTACAATTGAAATATTACCCCTTTCGGGAGTTTCATGAATCCACATTGTATTGAAGTTGGCTTCAGGAAATTCAGGATATCTGTACCACGCATTATATACACCTAAACAATTAGGACCTATAAATCTAATATCATATTTTTTAGTAACTTTAATAAGATCCTTGTATAAATTCTCATTTCCGATCTCTCGAAATCCACCTGAAGTTATTATTGCCCGTTTTATCCCTTTTTGACCACATTCTTCAAGAACTTGAGGCACTATGTGTGGTCTTAAAATAATAAAGGCTAAATCTGGGGTCTCGGGTAAGTCCAATACACTTTGATACGCCTTTAAACCTTGAATTTCATTTAGTTTAGGGTGAATGGGAAAGATTTTTTCTTTTGGAAATCCACCAAAAATAACATTGCGAAGCTGCATTGCTCCCATCGTGCCAATATACTCATTATTGGCCCCAAAGGCAGTAATGCTTCTAGGATTTAAGAAAGAATATAAGAAGTGACCTGTCAATACTTAATCACAATTTTTTTTCTATAAAATTGATTTTAAAAATGAATATAATAATTTGAACTTAATTTTAAATAATTAATGAAACTGTTATTAAGAATATTTTCTACGATATTCCGAATAATTTACGAGCATTGCCATACATTTGGAGGGTTGATCCCAAAAATCGAAGATATTAACGTCATTATCAAGAAATTCCTTGTATAAGGGATGTGTATAAAGTTGAGGTCCACTATAAAACAAAGGAATAGATTTCCTCCGAACTAATTTTTGTAAAGGTTTAATTATCATAGTAAAAAATAGCCCCATCGAACCTTTAATTTTTTCATCAACAGGATATCCAGACTTTTCCATTACTTCAAAAACTTCTTGAAAATCGAAGATACCGTCAAAAAGTAAGCAATCAATTTCACCAGATTTCATTAGTAATTTAGGTAATTTAACAAAAAAATCGTTGTAATTCCTGAAAAAAGTTATATCTACTGGATTAGATTTGCTTCCTGTAGGAGGTATCAATTCCGAGATTTTATCTTGTAATGCTTTAGAAAATTCGGGAACTTTTAATTTATATTTTTCAGTCATTTTCGTTAAGATCGAACCAGATCCACCAGAATCTGTGATAATGCCCACCCTTCGACCTTTAGGAAATACATTATTAATTTGAGCATATGATAGCGTTCTGAGGTAATATAAAAAATTAGTAACCGAATCTGTATATATAACTCCCGTTTCTTTAAAAACAGCATCGTAAATTTTTTCATTCCCGCCTAGAGAACCAGTATGACTCATGATTGACCTATTTGCAGCATCAGACCCTCCTGCATATATTGCTACAATTGGTTTTTTAGGAGTTATTTCTTGAGTCAATTTTATAAATTCCTTACCTCGCTTAACCTCTTCTAAATAGATTCCAATTACCTCTGTTTGAGGATCATCTCTGAAAAATTCTAAAAAATCGACAATATCAATATTTCTTTCGTTCCCTATGGAAATAGATTTCCCAATTTTAACTCCCATTCTGTTTGTATGCCACGCAGTTTGAGCGGCTATGGTCCCGGATTGACTTACTAGCGATATATTACCTCTTTTGTGAGGGACATAGATCCAGAAAGTATTAATATAAGCGTTTTCTTTTTCGGGATAATGGAACCATCCATTATATACGCCTAAACAATTAGGACCAATAAAACGCATATCATATTTTTTGGCAATTTCATCTATTTTTTGGGATAATTTAATTCCGTCAGGACCACTCTCCCTGAAACCCCCTGATGTAATAATTAAATTTTTTATTCCTTTTTGGCCGCATTCTTCCATAACCTCAGGAACAACCTTAGGGGGTAAAATAATAAATGCTAAATCGGGTACTATAGGTAAATCCAAAACTGATTTATAAGCTGTAAATCCTTGAACATTGTCCAATCTCGGATGAATTGGGTAAATATTATCGTCAAAACCTCCCCCTGCTAAGCAATTCCTCAATTGCATGCTCCCCATTGTCTGGATCAGGTTGTTATTGGCTCCAAATACGCACATACTTTTAGGATTTAAAATCTTGTAGAGAAAATGGTTTTTTGACAGATGTTCGTCAGTGTGGGCAGATTTCGCTGAATTATTTTCATTAACATTAGTCAAATTAAATACCAAAAATAATATTACTTTACATTGAGAATAATAATTCAAGAAATTAATAAAATTTTAAGAAGTTTGTTTTTTAAATATTAAATCCAATCTACTAAATTATATGAAAAATCAAAATAATTTAAAAAAAGTTGATATTAAAAACAAGCTTTTATTCTTTTCCAGTGGAGCCAAATCCACCTAAACCTCGTTCTGAATCCAGCAGTTCATCTGTCTCAATAAACTCATAATCATGAAGTTTGCCAAGTATTATTTGGCAAATTCGATCTCCTTTTTTTAGAATAACATCTCTATTTGATAGATTAACTACAATCGCCATCCATTCGTTTCTA
>CAZRKO010000248.1:0-3080 GCA_964600445.1 uncultured archaeon | reverse complement strand
AATTTTCTTGCAAATCCCATTGTCTAAATCTTTCCATCGCTTGAGTAATTCCGGCATTTGGCCCATAGAACGATTATCTATTATAATAACCTCATCTGGCAATGGAATTAATCGTTTTAAGCTTTTTAATAAGCGAAATAGCTTCATTAATCGATAATATGTCGGAATTATTAAAGTGACTAGGATATGTTTTTTCATCAGGAATACAAAAAAATTAAAAATAAATGATGATTCAAATTTCTATTGACAAAAAATTCGATTTAAATACCTAAGATGTTATTTAATGAGAAAATTTCTTATGAGAAGATATTGTTTAATAGGAATTAAAGGAATAGGGAAAACTACTTTAATAAAAACGATTCTCGAGGAAATCCCTAATATTGATTATTTAATCGGTTCTCAAATTCTAAGACAATTAGTAGGGCCAAGATTCGATAATTTTGATTATTTTCCTAAGGAAGAAAAACAAAAATATAGAGAGAAAGCAATAGAATACATGATTAAAAGGCAGAATGAAACTCAAAAAGATATTCTAGTTGATGGACATACTACACTCTATAATCCGATTAGTAATGAAACAGAAAATGTATTTACTGAATTGGATTGCAAGTTTTTTACTGATCTGATTTTATATGAAGTAAATGCTTTAACCGTGTTAGAAAGAAGAAAAAGTGATTCTATTAAAAAAAGAATTTTAGATTTATCTATTATTAAAAAAGAGCTTTCTTTTGAAAGAGAGAATTCTGATAATATTGCAAAAAAATACGGAATGCAGCTGCATTATTTAAATGAAGATTTTCATAATAATCTAAATAGAGAATTAATTAAAATATTGAAAGGTGAAAAGATGTGATTCCACCTGATGAAAGTAGCAATTTGAAACTAATGATTAGAGATATTGAGAATAAAACATCTGATTTCAGTAAAAAATGTGTCGTTTTATTAGATGCTGATAGAACTCTTTGTGCCCTTGACACTAGTAGAATACTTAATGAAATAGCCAACATTAGTTTTACAGAAATAAAGGATGGATTTGTTAAACATGGATATACATATCCCGGATTTAAGAATATGGCTGAAATTTACAGTAGATTAAACATTCCAGATTATAAAAGATGCTCAAAAGAGACAGCAAAAAATATCGAATTATATCCAGGTGTATTGGAATTTATAAAAAGTACTCAAGAGTTTGCAGATATTTGTATTGTTACGAGTGGTGTGAAAAAGATATGGGAATATATTTTGATTAATCATGATTTAAAAAATGTTCTATTAATTGGTGGAACCCATAATAATATTGACGATTATATTATCGGGCGGTATGAAAAAGGTCAGATTGCCGAATTTTTTGCCAGCAATGGACAAGTTTTAATTGCTTTTGGAGACAGCGATGTAGATTCTTTAATGCTTAAAAAAGCGAATCATGCTGTAATAGTTGTTAACCATAGGAATAATGCAGATTTACTTCCACATTTAAAAACCCATTCATCTTTATATCAGATTAGCTTTAAAGATTATCATCATGCAAGTATTAAAATTACTGATTTTAAAAATATTTCAAAAATAATAATGGATCTAATATTATGAAGGTAAAAAAATGTTAAAACATTTTACAGATAAAAAAGCTGTCCAATTGATTGCTACAGATTCAAGAAGAACGGATATTACTCCTTATCAATTATCTCAAGTTCATATTGAGATGGGGAAATACCTTGCATATGAAATACTTGAAGAATTAGATTTAGAAGATTGTGAAATTCAGCATCCACAAGGAATAAAAATTGGAAGAAGGCTAAAAAATGAGAAGGATGTCTTAATTTTGGATTTCATGAGAGCAGGTGTATATTTAGGCGATGGCTTAAGATTTATTTTTCAGACCTCTCCTTATTTTCATATTACACCCAAAAGAGGTGAGGGGCTTTCTGAGATTGATTTAAGCTCATTAAAATCATTAGAGGGCAAAGTTATAATTTTAGTCGATTCTGTTATAAATACTGGAAATACAATGATGCCAGTTATTGAGCAGATTTTAAAATTTAATCCAGAGAAAATTTTTGTAACATGCCAAGTAATGCCTTATGATACTGCAGAGATTTTGGAAAAAAAATATCCCGACGTTTTATTTTTTATTTTTAGATTATCGTATAATAAATATATAGGAAAAGGAAAAACTGATACGGGAAATCGTTTATTTGGAACGCTTTAAATTTTACAAGTGGATTGGTAGAAATTCATGATTAAAGGTCTCATCTATGATAATGAAAAGGAAAAATATTATATACGAGATCTTGAGGTTTCTATCACTAATTTATGTAATATAGTATGTGACCAATGTGGATTTTTTGTACCTAATCAAAGAATCCCATATAGCGAAGAACCAATAAAAGAAATCACAGAAGGAATCGGGATTTTAAAAGATTTAGGCATTTATATACATCGTTTTCCTGTTCTTGGAGGAGAGCCAACAATCGATAAAAAATTACTTGAAAGAGCCGTAAAATCTTTTCGAACTGTAAATAACTTTGATATTTTAGAAATTGTAACCAATGGACTAATCCCCCAAGGACTAGCTTTAAATAGTCTGAAGCTTATCGATGAATTAACTATAAGCTTATACTTCGAATCGGATGAACTAATATCCTTATGGAGAGAATGGCTCAAAAAATTGGTACCTAATGTAAAATTCAACATACGTATTCATAATTGGGATTATCAACATGGAGATTACATAGTTTCTGACTTAAAAGCACAGGAAATGTATGAAAATTGCTGGTATCGAAAACATTGTACTACCATTGAGCGAAAAAGAATTTTTATTTGCTCCAGAATTGCTAAATGCGGAGATGATAAAGAGGGTTTGTATTTAAATAATACTCTTACTCTTGAAGATATACAAGATCTTTTAAATTCAGAAACATATTTTCCATCATGTAAAAGATGTATACCTTTAATGGGGTTTGGTAAGATCAAGCCCGGAATGCAGCCTAATAATGGATTATTTCTATTAATTGATAAAGCAATTAAATATTTAAAAGAAAACCTAAATAAAGATGGTGCTTGAAATTAAAGAACAAATAGAG
>CAZRKO010000247.1:0-3093 GCA_964600445.1 uncultured archaeon | reverse complement strand
CACCCTTAATGACAATATATTCATTCATATTCTACTATTTCTTTTTAATTCTGGAAACCAAAAAAGTTTTTCTATGATATTATAAAACCTTACACTTGTATTTACAATTAAAAAATAATATACGGAATCGGAGTATGCAATTTATGAATTATCAACATCTAAATCGTAGTCTTCCTCTTCTTCAACAGATCTTTGAAGGAAGCCTACAACTTTCTCGATATCTTCTAAAAGATCTGTCCTTTGTAGCCCTTTTGAAAAAGGTAAACTTTTTAAATTCTTTTCTCTAAGTGAGTTAACATATTTAATGAAATCTATAAATTCTGATTTTAAAATCTCAGGATCAAACTCCCAAACTTCGTCCTTAGTAAAAAGGATACATTTTAAATTAAAAGCATTAAAATCAGAAGGTTTCTTGAAGACAAGTCGCTTTTGCATTAATCCGTAGGATAAAACTTGGAGTAAACTTTTAATAACATCAGTTTCATCATCTTTTAAATCAGCAATAAACAATGTATTGTTATTAACTAAATTCAAATCTATATGACCGACGCAATATAAATTGTTTTCTATTCTTTCCCATACAGGATTCTCACAAGCCATTGCATTAGGAAGTTTAATCATAATGTTTTTAAGTATAGGTTCATGCCAAGGTCGGCCAAGACCCTTATTACGAAATTCGTCATATACTTCTCTAACCAAATCCAAAAGTTTTTTGTAAAGACCATCTGATAATTCATTATAGTTATAAATCTTCATTTTGGGGTTAGGACCAGAAGTTAATTTACTAATAAAATGATTTTTTATAAATTGCGTTTTTATTACTTCTCTATAAATAGTCCGTCCATTTTCATCTTTTAAATGCTCACCAACAAACTTTAAACTGCTAGGTCTAATATTATTTTTCACTTCAAATTCATTATAAGGAAAAAGTTTGAGGGACACATTTTCAACGTAATTATGCAAACAATCTCGTAAAATAGGATTTTCAATATCTTTTATTCGGATGGGATTATAAAGGAATGTATATCGTTGTTTTTGATGCTGGAAAAGCTTTCTCCTTAAATTTTTTAATTCGGGACTCATCTCTAAAACAGCTTCAATAGAAGTTCCTCTTTCATCTAAGATTTGTTGTATATCGTCTTTTAGACAATCCCATCTTTTAGGTTTGATGACGTCTATAAGAAACCTTTTAACCTGATCTACGGAAGAAATATAGATGTAATAATTTTGACGCCCATCCTTTCGAATACTTTCTTTAATATCACTCGTTCTGATATCTAAAGAATTGCATAATTCCTTAAAGTCCTCTAATATTGATCTATTGACTTTTGATAACAGAATTTCAATTCGATCATGTTTTGATTTAACGCCAATCCAACCAGCGCCATTTATCATACCTCTTAGACAAGCAACCACAAGTGGCATATAATTTTTCTTCCATTCGTCTGTATTTTCCCTAATCCAAGTTAGTGGCTTATTAATCCATGATGGAACTCTTCTATTTTCGTTTGACAAACCTTGAGAAGTTAAATATTTTATAACATTCTGACCTGATATATGTAGTCTGTCTCTGGTTCTTAACATATTCGGTGGCTCTCCAAAAACAGTATTAATTAGATCCTTTAGATGTGTAACATAATTATGATGATCGTCTGTATTATAAGAAATAATCAAATCATTACCTCTGGTAGTAATAGATCCTCTTACGATAAATGTTCCAATTAGTTCCGCATGAGACAAATTTTTTACTAATTTTACGGCTTCAAGATTTTTTCTTCCATATACAACTTTATGAGAAATAGAATTTTGATTTCCAATCAACATTTGTAATTTGGAGAAATCTTTCTCTGAAATTACATACCCTCTATATAAAATGTTCTCCCAATTTGTGATAAATTCATTTAATTTTGTTAGAGGTATTTTAATTTTTATTATATGAGATTCTATAGCATTTAAATAAATTTTTTTGATGTAATGAAAAAAATCGTCGTCGTTCTTATAATTCTTAACAATGTCTGTTAAATGTGAAATGTGGATCCCTGACTTTATTTCTTTTTTAATTGTGTTAATACCATCACTAAGAATCTTTATCCTAGTTCCAGAAATCCGTTCTCTTCGTGGTTTTTTCCAATTTCTAATAACCTTAATCTTTCTATTTATAAGCATTTCCAATTTTTTTAAAGAATCTTGTGAAATTGACCGATCCAAATAAATCATATTATCAAATCCGTTTATGATTTTATCTATACGCCTAACGCCTAATGATAATCTTTGTTTGTTTTTAGTTATCATTTCATTATAATAAGTTTGAAGTGTCTCGATGAAACTATCTTCAAAATTCTCATTGTAGGTATTAATTATTTCCTTTATTCGCTGAATGGGGATTCCCGCTGAAATCTCTTCCCTAATTAATATCTTCTCTTGGTTGGGTACTTTATATCTGTCAAGCACCTCTTCATTTTGTATATTCATAAAAAATTTTGATCGATCCTTTTTTATAACTTTTTCAACATCAGTATCTTTAAACTCCTCTGATTGTGTTTCAAATTCAAATAAATTCAATCCTTCATATTTGCCGAAATCTGGCTGAGAACTTCCTCCAAATTCATATCTCTTTAATCCATTATAATCACTACGCTTAGGAATAGGTTGAGAACTTTTACCGAATTTAAATCCTTTTAATCCATCATATTTATTGGAATTTGATTTTTCGGAACTTGCTCCGAAATCAAAACTCTTCAACCCGTCATATTTACTGAAATTTATCTTTTCTGAATCATCAAAGATAAATCCTTCTTCCTCACCTTCAGAATCTTCGTTGTCGTCACTCATTCTATTGTTTCCTCTGAGTCATCAGTACAGGCAAGTATTTTCCCTCTTTGATAAGGACTTTGGTTTTCATGGCATTTTGGGGTTATTCTCACTTTCCCTTTTACTTCCAAATAACCTTCCATTTTTTCTTTACCGCCTAGTATTATTTCCAATTCATCCTGCTTATAACTCTCTGGTAAATATAATTTCTGCGGGTTTTGTAGATCCTTTATAAAATCTTCTGCGTCCATTCCAGCTATGTGTTTTAATACTTCCCTTATG
>CAZRKO010000246.1:0-3094 GCA_964600445.1 uncultured archaeon | reverse complement strand
TTATGATTCGTCTATTCAACATAAAGTAAATGAACCCTACGTAAAATTCAAGCAAAATTTATTCATGGACAATACAAAAGGCTCAATATCTAAATCTATTTGGTATGATGGAGAAGAATACGAATATAACGACTCCGTAAAATCTTTAGATAATTTAGAATTAAAAGATCTTGAAAAATGTTTATACAAAGAAATTAAAAAATAATTTTTATTTTAATTATTTAATTTTTTTATCTTTATTTTTTTAAGTGTGTGCTTGAACAAAAATTTACTTTCCTACTCTTTCAGTATTTTTTTTTACACTCTGATTTTTTCTTATAGCCATCACTCAGAAGGGGTTTAAAGAACTTAAAATTAACTGAGAGGAAAGCCCTCAAATTCGCTTTAAGGTATTCAGTATTGCCCTTCTTAGAAATTTCTAATTTTTTTTTAACTTTTTATATTTATCTAGTAAATCTTTAGAAGTCTCTTTTTTTTCACTCTTAATATTAGTTTTTGATGATAAATAAAACAATAAGGAAAAATAGAGCTGGCTTATAAAATCTTGAATAAAAAATATCTTAAAACTCATAAAATTAGCGATTTATAGGCTAAATCCATAAAATTTTTATGGTTTTCTGTATTTTTCTCATTAATTAATTGATACAATTAAGACACATAAAATATTAAAGGTGAGTTAGCAATAGTCAAAGTAAAGAACCCGGAAGAAATAGCCAAGTTGGTTACTTATGGTTCATATGAGAAAAAAAGAATCTTCAGTATCACAGCCCACATAGACCATGGCAAGACTACGGCCACGGACTATTTATTACGTCGAGCAGGACTTATGAGACCCGAAGATGCAGGGCAACTACAAATGACCGACTCAGATGAAGAAGAACAGGAGAGAGGAATTACAATTTTTACTTCTGTTGTTTTGTTAGCTTTTAACGATTCAAGAAAACCTGACGATAGTGAGCCCTATATATTTCAACTTAACGATACTCCCGGACATATTTCATTCACCGGAGAAGTTTCCAGAGCTTTAAGAGGTTCTGATGGGGCAATTATTTTAGTTGATGCTCTAGAAGGTATAATGACACAGACCGAAACAAATATTAGGCTTGCTGTTGGTGAAGAGTTCTGTAAACCTGTATTATTTATTAATAAGGTGGATCGATTAATAAGTGAGCTTAAACTTAGTCCTAAGGATACTTATGCTAAAATTGACAAGATTTCAAAAGACGTAAATGAATTAATCAAGAAAGTTCGACCAGAGGGTTCTGATTGGGGCATTGACTTCGCAAAAAACAGTGTTGCTGTGGGATCTGCAAAACATGGTTGGGGATTTACATATGAAATCCTAAAAGAAAAGGGATATTCACCTATAACAGTCTTTGAAAAATACACTGAAGGCGACATTGCGTGGTTAAGGGAGAATTTACCGCTTGACGAGCCAATGCTCAGAATGGTTGTTGATCATTTACCAAATCCTGTCGAGGCATCAAAGTATAGAATCCCACATCTCTGGGGAGGCGATATAAATTCGGAGTTAGGGCAAGCCTTAGTGAAAAGCGACCCAAAAGGACCTCTTTATGGGATGATAACAAAACTCTTCTTAGATCCTAAAAGGAATTACCAAGCCACGCTTATCGGTAGGGTGTTCTCCGGAACCTTTAATAAGACAGATTTGATTTATTTGCTTGGAAGCAGGACTGCTAATCGGGTCAAAAGACTTGGAGTTATGGAAATCACAGATCTTCTTGATATTTCAAAAATACCTGCTGGAAATCTTTTTGCCATCTTTGGATTTATTTGTCCTTCTGGTGAAACATTTATTCATGCTCAAAATGTTCCCAAAAAAAAAGAGGATATAGCAAAAATACCAACATTCGAAAGAATTCATTATGCATGTAAAGCTGTTGTATCGAGAAGTATTAAACCAAAAGATCCTCATGACCTGGCGAAATTAGGAGAAGTAGTAGGAAAATGGCTGCAAGCTGATCCCACTGCCGAATTCCGCTTAAATAAAGAATCAATGGAGTATATATTGAGCGGAATTGATCCCTTACAGATTGAAATTTTGACTAAAAGAATAAACAATCAGGTTCAAATTGAAATTGGAGAACCTATCATTGTATATAGAGAAAAAATTACTAAGAAAAGTAAATTATATCATACTAAATCCTCAAACGCTCATAATCGTTTATTGCTGTATATGGAACCGTTAGATGAAAAGACCGAAGAATTAATAGACGAAGGCAAGATCCATGATTTACAAAACGTAAAAGAACGTGCTCAGATTTTAAGGGAAGAAGCTGGATGGGAAACTAAAGAGGCAAGACGAGTTGTTGATGTTTATAAAGGAAATCTTTTAGTAAATGGAGCATCAGGTCTACAACGCTTTGATAGAATAAAAAATGACCTTATAAGTTCATTTAGGAACTGGCTTGAGGAATGTATATTAGCTAAAGAACCAGCACTCGGAATGAAGGCCGTTTTTACAGATCTCGTAATTCACGAAGACCCTCGTCATACCCAGTTCGCGCAGACAGCGTCCATGAGCTATTCAGCGCTCTCCTTAGCGATGTTAAATGCTGAGCCTCACATATATGAGCCAATTCAAAGAATTGATGTTAAAACACCGACAGGTACCGAAGGAGGTGTGAATGCTATAATTAATAAGCACCGCGGACGAATTAATAACGTTATACCGGAAGGTGAATACGTGAGAGTTCAAGGTCAAATTCCCGCGGCAGAAATTATAGGAATTGCCGACGAGATTCGAAGTTCCACCCAAGGCAGAGCTTTCTTCGGCTACGAATTTAAGGGTTTCGAGAAAGTTCCTCCATCGTTAGAAGAAGAAGTAATCTTAGAAATTCGACGAAGAAAAGGCATGCCGGCAGAAATGGCCTCAACAAAATCTTGGGATCGATTTATCTACAAAAGAACATAAATCGAATTAAATTTTTATTTTTATTTTTAAATCTTTTCTCTCTTTTAATTTAAACTACGTAAAATGATTTTGAAATTTTTACTAGGATATTAAAATTTATAGAGCTGAAGAATTATTATTAATCATAAGAGAATTGATTTATATTTTACACAAATTTAC
>CAZRKO010000245.1:0-3094 GCA_964600445.1 uncultured archaeon | reverse complement strand
AAAATAAATGTTATATCCTAGTAGTAATAAGATCAGACCGACTATAAATGTAATACAAGCATTTATAAGAATAAATACAAGTAATTTTTTAGGCATCACTTCCTCTTCTGACAAGTTTTTTCACTTCCAGCTATTTTTCAGTAATTTCTTAATATGTATAATATTCTTTTTAGATAGAATTTTTAAATATGTAGATAAACAGAGATTCAAAGAACTATATAAAACTATGTTTAATGGTTTTATTAACAAAAAAGTAAGAGTATTTAAAAAAAAAAGTTGAATAATAATTAATTTCCTTTAATTTTTAATAAAGTATATACTACAGGTCGAGTTCTTTTAATTTAGCTTTGATTTGTATTTTCTTTTCTGGAGTGAGATCATAAAACTTCCAGAATAATATTATTCCGATGGTTATTATAAGCATAGGTATTATGGCTAATTGAATGCGGAGTCCTAGGATTGCTCTAGGTGACTGTGTGGAAGAGCCTGGTTCAAATCCCATGAAAATATGAATCAAACCGAAGGATACGGCTTGAATGATAATGGCAAAACGAGCAAAAAGCGATCGGAAACCAACATAAAAACTCTCTTGTCTAGTTCCATTTTTTATAGTAGCCTCGTCTATAACATCTCCGAACATTGGAAAGACCATTATATTCATACCGATTATTCCAACGCCCAATAAAGCAGTAGCTAATATAGCAAACAATATAGTATTAACAAATAAGAGTGGTATGGTAAATAATATGGTTAGTATCGTTCCAATTATTAATACTTTTTTAAAATCACCTAATTTTTTTGCTAACATAGCCCATAGAGGAACCGAGATTAAACCCGTTACTATAAAACCTAATAATAGGTAGGCCTCAACAATCGCTTCTTCATTTAAAATGAATCTAACTAAATAGGGTATTGAAGCTGTCATAATAAAGACTAATGCTTGAATAGCAGTAAAAATACATAAATATGCTACCAAATTCCTATGTTTAAAAGCTAATTTCATCATTTCAGAAAAACCGGCAACTTCTTTTTCGGTATCAGCACTAAGAATTCGGTCAATCATCCACTGATCCTCCCTAACACCAGGAATTTGAGTAATTACCATAACAACTCCAATTATCGAAACTATAACCGCCATTAAAACAAAAGTGGATCTATTACCATATTCAATAATCATTGGAGGTAGTACGGCACCAAGCACAGTACCGATGACACCTAGACCAATTCCGAATGCTGATTGGCGCAATCTTTGTTTATCCGTTCGAAATTTGTCCGGTATGAACCCTCCATAGCTTACGTCATAAATTGTAAAAAATAAACTATAAATTAATATAATTATCAAGAACCAAAACGTTAATATTACCCAATCTTTATTTGGATCTAAGTCTGGTATAGCAAAAAGCAGGATGTGGCTTATTGACCATAAAATTCCACCGATAACAATCCATAAAAATCTTTTTCCATATTTTCCCCAAAATTTCCGCCGTTTATCGACAAAATAACCAATCAATGGAGTGGTAACAATACTCCATAAAGCATAAAAGATAAAGATGATTGTAACTAAACCCGTATTTAAACCAATCTCGTTTTCATAAAAATCGAAAAGTCGGGTTCCGCTTACCATAACTAAAAAACTAAACATCATTTGCCCCATAGAGGCTGAAACATAAATTTTAGTTGATATAGTATTCTCTGATGGGTTTTGAAAATCTATATTGCCATTAATTTCGTCCATAACTCTATGATAACTATGATAACTAATATAAAAGCTTTTTCAAATAATGTTCTATCTTAAGCTATAACCCTAAGCTTCATTATTAATATTAATTTAAGAGCTATAATAAAATTAAAAATTAACTAAATACTATTAAAAATTATGCCCGGCCCCGGAATGGATCTAATTAATGATGAGGAGAAAAAGGCACTAATGGAAGTAATTGAATCAGGGTATCTTTATCGGTATGGGGATTTATCCGATCCTAAATTTAAAGCAAAAGTTTGGAATTTAGAGCAAGATTTTAGTAAAAAAATCGGATCCAAACATGCTTTAGCTGTAAGTTCAGGAACAACTGCTTTATTAACGGCATTGTGGGCTCTAGGAATCGGACCTGGGGATGAAGTAATTGTTCCGGGATACACCTTCATAGCTAGTATTACTTCAATTATCTTCTCACGAGCAATTCCGGTTCTTGCGGAAGTAGATGAAACTTTAACGCTTGATCCTGCTGATGTTCGAAAAAAGATCACTCCACGCACGAAAGCAATAATGCTTGTTCATATGTTAGGCAATCCAGGACATTTAGATGAATTTACTAAAATTGCCCAAGAAAATGATATTTATTTAATTGAAGATTGTGCTCAAGCTTTAGGTGCTACTTTTAACGGAAAATATGTAGGTACATTTGGAAAAGTGGGAGCATTTAGCTTAAATGTTTATAAAACTATAACCGCCGGTGATGGCGGTATAGTTATTACCGATGATAATGAGCTTTATAAAAGAGCCTTTGCAATACACGATCAAGGACATTTGCCCTTACGGCAAGGTGTTGAGCAAGGAAAAAGAACAATATTAGGCCTAAATTTTAGAATGAATGAATTAACTGCAGCAGTTGCACAAGCACAGCTAAAAAAGCTTGATTACATTAAAAACACTCTGCAAAAGAATAAAAGGCAACTAAAAACGGCACTTTCTCAGATTAAAGAAATCGAATTTCGTAAAGTTCTAGATGAACAAGGCGATGTTGGGACTTTATTAACATTTTTTATGCCGACTATTGAGAGTGCCGAAAAATTGGCAAATAAAATAGGATGTACTACTGTTGCTAAATCTGGTTGGCATGTTTACAATAACATGGAACATTTTTTGGGTCAAATGACTGTAACGAGCGAAGGTTGTCCGTTTACATGTCCATATTATAAAGGACCCGAAATTAGCTATTATAAAGGAATGTTACCACAGACGGATGATTTATTAAAGAGAGCAATCAATATAAGTGTAGGTGTTTCAGATGCCGGTTTAGGATCGGCTTATGGCATTAAAATCACTAGTAGTCCAGATGAAATTGATCAGGTTGCTCAGAATTTAATAAAGGCA
>CAZRKO010000244.1:0-3098 GCA_964600445.1 uncultured archaeon | reverse complement strand
ATTTTATAAAAATAATTTTTGATTTTATAAAAATAATTTTTGATTTTATAAAAATCATTATTAAGCTTTTTAAATTTTAAATTTATTTATTTCATTTTCTTATGCCCACATTGAGGACATACTAATTTTCCAAATCCAATTCTATAATCTTTTATTTCTGACATAAATGAATTACAAATTGGGCACCTAGGGTCAAAGGAAGGATACCAGTCTCCTTGAATATTAGGGACATCTTTTAAAGTTTTTAGATAATTTAATTTTTCGAAATAATTTTTATCAGCTTGAAAAAGTTGTTGCCCCTCGGCAATTGATTTCCCTCTTGGCCCTAGGACCATTAAAAATTTCATTTTTGAGGGATTAGTTAATAGAGAGAATGTTCGTAATATGGCACCTTTTCCATGATCAGAAAATAGTTTTGATAATTCTGGCGGAGCTAATCCTACTAATATACCTTGTTCTTCAACTTTCTGAAACAAAAATTGGAACATTCTGTTTTGATCGTCAAATGCCCATAGGAAATTCCAATTAGAAATATCATAATCCTCGTTTTTAGGTCCAGTAATTCTCTTAATGCTCTCAACCCACATATAATGGTTGATATTAATTATTTTTGAATTCAGATCATCAAAAAATGAAGGCTCAATGACGGGATATGTTTTAAAAACGCTTTTTAGAGAAAGTATCCTAATTTGGGTTAGTTGATTCGTTTTTAGGTTATCCCAAGGTGTCTCGGTATATATGTTAAAAAATTCTGTCATTATGTTAGATAATATATTTGTTAAATTAAATTCATCTTAAAATTGATTATTTGAATAATTGACTAATCTTAAATTCCTTCGAAATTAAATCATTTATATGAATCAATTGGAGTTTTTTAGAAGACTTATATCTATTTAATTGGCTTTTTCCTATATCCATGATTTCCCTCTTTCTAGATTCATGCGAATTAACTGCAATTATATAGTTTTCAGGAGATTTCCATCCTTCTTTTTCTTTTAAATAATGTTGAATAGTGTTTTCCTCAAACTTAGAATTGAATTCTCTCTTAATTTTCTCACTATCTTTTATTTCATCTTCAAACAACATATAATCTAAGATAATTTCCGAATTCTTATTATTTTTTAAATAAATGATACCTTTCTGTCTTTGTTTTTCAAAATTAAACCTTACATCTTCATTTACTCCTTTCCGAAAAATTTTATATAATAAATATTGAAAATCTCTGAATAATCCCTTTTTGGCACTTTTAATCTTATTTTCAATTGTATTTTTAAAGCTATTGTTAAGTTCATAACCAATACCTTTTCTAAAAAGAGATTTTGCCACTTTTAAGGTTGTTCCAGATCCAACAAAAGGATCTAAGACATTATCTCCTATAAATGAAAACATTCGAATGATTCTATATGGCAATTCTTCAGGAAACATTGCGATATGTTCCTTTTGAACAATTCCAGGAAATTTCCAGTGTCCTATATACCATTTTTTCCACTCACTCAAGGGAATTTTAGATAACTCTTTAATTTGAAGATCGATTTTCTTTTTTGTTCCTATATGCTTTTTGAATATTAAAATATGTTCATAATCATATGTTAATAAACCATTTCTAGGATAATAGATAGACCCCATTAAAGAACAGCCTCCTGTGGTATTAGTAGTACTGATTTTCTGCCAAATTATATCTCCTAAGAAATCAAAACCTATCTTTAAACAATCATAAATTATTCTACTGGCTATTGACAATATCCTGTAACGTCCAAATTTAGTTGTTCTTAAGTATTGATCCCCGATATTTATTACCATACGACATTTAGGTTCTAAAACTCGATAACATTCAGACCATACATGTTTTAACCTTTCAAAATAATCTTCAAAAGAATCATAGAATCCAATTTGATCTTCTGAACCATAATCTTTAATTTTACCATACGGAGGAGAGGTTACAATTAATTGAATTGAATCATTATCAAGCTCTTCCATTTTTTCAGATGATTTATAATGAACAATAGGCTCTTCTATTTTGAACAAGTATATATCCGTTAATTTTAAGTTTTAAATTAAGCATTAAATAGAGGTTATATTACTTAATTTTTTATATTAAAAGAAAAATAATTTTCTCCAGAAAAAGTTTTAAAAGTATTACATATCCTTCAGGTATTATTCGTGTATTCTCAAGATATATCTAAAAAACCGTGAAATGTATGTTTTACGAAGTTCCAATTTAAATGTTGTTAGAAAACATAGAAAACTAAGTTGATAACCATTATGGCTATATAACTTTCATTATTTTTATTAATAAAATAATCAGAGGTGAATAGAGTGCCTTTTGTAAAAATTCATATTTCTTCTAGTATAAAACTCTCTACTCGAGAAAAAATTGTAAAAGAAGTACGTGAATCAGAAAGAGATAATTGGGCAAAAGGAGGAATGACTTTATCAAAAATTGATCTTGGGTATTGATTGAAAAAGAAAAGTTTAGAAATAAAATTGATGATAAGGTAATCCTTTATTGCTTTGATAAATAGCGAACTTTAACTAATAAATCTCTTAGCTCCATTTTATCATTTTCTGATACTATATACTTCTTTTTTGCTCCATCTTCCAAGGAAAATTTCTTAATTTGATTCCCTTGAAGAGACACCATATCACCAAATTCTTCATTTATTACGAGTTTCATTGCTGCTAATCCAAATCTTAATCCCAAAATCCTATCGAACGAGGTAGGCGTACCAGCACGCATTGTATGTCCTAATACTACACTCCTACATTCAAAATCCACCCCTTTTTTTTTAAATTCTTCTTTTAAATCTTCTTTAAGAGTTAATTCTTCAACCAATATCTGGGACATATTTAATAGGGGTAAAACTGGATTCCCAAAGGTATCTTTTGGTAAATTATCAATTGTTTCTTGCGAAATGGTTTTAAAATGATTTTTTAGTGAGTTTTCGTCAGGATATGCCCCCTCAGAGCAGGCGATCATATGATATTTATATCCTGCCCTTGACCTATTTTTAAGGACATCAACTACATCTCTTTCTAAATCAAATGGAGTCTCAGGTATTAAAATAATATCAGCCCCAGCGGAAATCCCACTATACATC
>CAZRKO010000243.1:0-3113 GCA_964600445.1 uncultured archaeon | reverse complement strand
GAATAAAACAAAATTGTATCTTTTACAATATAATCCAAGATCCTCCAGAAAATTATTCCCTCCAAATTAATTAATTTTAATCATTTCCATTTAATAAGCTCGCATAAATTCTAAATGAGATAAAAATAAAGAATTCTATATCTTTATTGTGCAGATGCATAATTTTTTTTAACTTAAAAGTTATTTTTAATTATTAATCTTAATGATCGGTAAAAAGACAATAGTGGAAAAAATTAATTCAGATGACATTTTCATTAACGAGTTTTTTGGTTCTGCTGATCCTGTATTAAAAAAAAATATTCAATCTACATTAGACCTATTTCAAGATAAATGGTCAGTTCGTTTTATCTTATTAGCTTATTATTTCTTGGGAAAAAGAGCTAATGAAATGAAAATCCCTAAAGTTCGTGATTACGGTTACAATTTAGTAGATAAATTTAAGATGAAAAACTGGTCTTATTTTGGAGGAAATAAAGACAAAGAATTATTTAAATTTGAATCTTTACATACTGGAAGGGAGGGTGCAAGAAATTTACCTAATAAATTGGGAAAAGAAGGAATCTTGATGCAAAATGTTGGAAATAATAAAGAATTAACTCCGTTAGGGCAGAATGTATGTAAATATCTTCATTTTAAATTTCTAAAAGAAAATAAAATTAATCTTGAAGTTTTATCAGATTTACATGATAAATCAGATGAAGATTTATGCGTTATTGATTTACCTGACTCTTTTCCAGAAGATATAGAACTTAAAGAATGTTTAGATTTAGGAATATTATCTTTAAATGAGGAAAAAACCTTTAAATATAGGCTCTCCATTAAATGCTTAAACCTTTTTGATTTTCTATTAGAGCATCCTTACATTGATTTTGAATCATCTAATGTTCTAAAAACTAGTTATATAAAAATTCTTAACCGTAGTATTATTGATAAAGTCAAAAAATGTTCTAAAGACTCAATTATCGTAGAGGATTCGTTATCATTAAAGAAAATTCAAGAAATAATTTGGATCTATCATTTAGATTTAAAATATAAATCAAAAGAAAATCTTAAAAATTGGATTTCTACATTATTTTCTGATGAAATTAACCCAAATGATGATCTTAATGGATTCATATTGCAATCAGAACCCGGAACCGGAAAAACTATTTGGATGCTTCAAAAAGTGTGTAACCTATTTAAAAAGAATTTCAAAGCCTATTTTTTGTCAGATAATCTCACAAATATAATTCCTGTCTTTATTCCCTTGAAGAACTTCGCTTTGCGTGAAATTAATGATAAGCAATTTATATTTTTTCATGATGTAAACCTCATTGAGTTAAATGAAAAACTTATTGATCAACAGAAAATTTATGATTTCTGGTCACGACTCTTAAACATTGTTATTAGAAAACGGGGATCTGAATTATGGGGAAAAGGGTTCATAAAATTATTTATAAATTCAAATTTTCTATTATTTGGGGATGGATGGGATGAAATAGCTCCAAATTTGAAAGATTTTTTTGCACAATTCATCTTAACTACAATTAAGAGTACAAAATTTAAATTAAAATACATTTTCTCAACAAGATATTTGGATAGAAGTTTATCAACTTTGATTAGAAGAGATAATAGAGAAGATAGTGTCATAAAACTTGAGCTTCCAACAAATGAACAGGTCTTAAAGTATTTGGAAAAAGTTGACATCAACTGGATTCAGGATGATGATAAAAAGGCTATTATCGAAAAAAGATTTGGCAAAAATTTAACTCCCATGAGTCTCTGGCTTTTGGGTTTATTCCCAAATTTTGAAAATCTCCCTCAAAATTCTGCTGAATTATATGATCGTTGGATAAAATATGAAGCTTTGAGAGAGATATCAGATAAGCTAAATAAAAAACTTGGTAAACCTTTTAATAAAACTATCATTGGAATCAAGAATTATAAAGATCTTGAAATTCTTTTGGATGTAAACTATAGCCGAAAGATTGATGAAAGGGAATTTCCTTTAATGCAATATATTTTAGGACCAATTCCAGGGATGATCAGTGATCGAAAAAAAAAGAAAAGGGAAGACTATGGTTTATTAAGACTACTCCCAAAATTAGTGTATAATCGATTATTAAATCATAACTACTTCTACAATTATCATGAGATCATTCAAATGAATCCATTGTTTAATAGATTCATTAGATGTTACAACGACGAGAAAAATCGCCCTAATTTCGCTTTAATTAACTCTCACTATGATTACTATTTAGCCGCCTTATATTGCTTTCAGAACTACCTTGATGGGCAAACATTTGATTTTCTTGAAAAAGTTGATAAGAGGAAGGGTTTAGATTCAGAATTTATCGAAAGAATTGTTTATCAGTCAAATCCTTCGAATTTGATTAAATCTCTATTTACAGAAATTCTTGATATTAAAAATGAAAGAAGAGAAAATGATTTTATTCAAGATGCTGGAAATGCTTTAATACTTTTAAGAAATGTATATGATTGTATTCCAAAATTCAACGATCAAGCCATCGGATATCCGTTAAATCAAAATGGCCCTTTTATATTCAAACTTAAAGCACGAAATTTTATTGATCCTCACTATCAACAAGTATATAAGTTCTATTGGAATAACTATCTAAAACAGAAAGGTCACCTACCGAATAAAAAGGACTTGGAATGGTTTGAGAATGTCCAGAAAAGTGTAGTAAATGATGAGAGGACTATACGTTATCTTTTAATAAACATATTAAAATTTCAAGATGTTTATCTTAACAGTAAAGAAATTATTAATCTTGCTGATTTATGTGATAAAGTTGAAATAAAAACACCTCATCTTATCCCTATTATAATCTATGCTTTTGAATTAAACCAAACTGAAAATATCCAGTCAGAGTATTTAAATAAGCTAGAAAAATCAGAATTCATGGAACTTTCTTGGATTAAACTCTGGGTATATCGAGCGATTATTAGGAAATATCCAGATCGTATAACAGAGCTTTGTGATTATGCGTTAAAACATACAAAACCTTATCTACTTAAATTTTGTGCTCTTAATATTATCAATCCATTAAAAAAGGAAATTGATAAACTATCTTTTGATTTATCCTTACTATTATTTGAAAGAGTCTCTAATA
>CAZRKO010000242.1:0-3141 GCA_964600445.1 uncultured archaeon | reverse complement strand
TAGCCCGCTTTTTCTGCTAAAACTAATAAAGCGGCTTCTGTTGGTGAACCTATTGTTCTTCTTACTGCCATTTCCTTCATCTCACCCACACTAACTTTAACATCTTCATAGAAGAGCTTAGCATTATTGTTGATTACAATAGAATCAACGAATTTTTGAAAAGTTTGATTATCCTTTAAATTAATTACTTGTCCATCCTTTACAATCTCCCCTGATTCATCGTACCCCGCCCCTGTAACGTCATACTCTGTGTTATTTATCTCGAATTTCTCTACTGACATCTCATTTTTCGTAATTGTTCCTGTTTTGTCTGAGCAAATTACAGAAACCCGTCCTAAGGATTCAATCGCTGATAGATTTTTAATAATAACTCCATTTTGAGCCATATTTAGAACACCAGTAATTAAAACCAAGGTTGCTAAGAGAGGTAAATTTATAGGTACAACATTCATAGCTCTCAAAATTGAATCGACGAGGGCTTTAGTTATTTCTTCCTCAATGAATTTATTTTGAGCAATTAAAATAGAAAATTTATACGTAATTAAAATGATTAAATTTATTATAACAACAGTTCCTAATATATATCCTAATCTATTTAATTTACGGGTCAATGGTATATCTTCAATGCTTCCCATTTCGTTTAGCTGATTTGAGATTTTTCCAATTTCAGTATTTACACCAGTGCCGGTTACTAACGCTTTAGCCCTTCCAGTATTAATATATGTCCCCATAAATAACATATTATACAGTTCTTGGATTGGTCCGCTGTTATTCTTTTCAATAATTTGATTATCTTTTACAACAGGTTCACTTTCACCAGTTAAAGGAGCCTCATCAATGGTTAGATTCGTAAACTCTATTATTCTACCCTCAGCAGGTATTTTATCTCCTTCTTTCAATAAAATAATATCACCTGGTATTAACTCTCTCGTTGGGATTTCAAATTCAATCCCATCCCTTAAAACCGATGTTTTCAGGGCAGAGATCCGTTGTAACGATTCTAAGGCCTTTTGAGCTCGATATTGCTGACCAATAGCAGTTCCTGAATTTATAATAACAACTGTAAAGGTTATAATTGTTGCCTCTGGTTGCCCTAAAATTATAACAATTACTCCTGTTATTATCAAAATAATGATCAAAAAGTTGAATATAGGAGCTAAATAAATTTTCCATAAAGATTTCTTAATCTTTGGAAGTTCATTATACCCAAATTCAAGGTATTTATCTTCCAATTGTTCAGATTTTAAGCCATTATTAAAATCAGTATTAAATTCTTTTATTAATTCATCTAAAGATTGATAATAATAACTTTTCTTTAAAACATGTTCTTGTGACATTTTAAATTGTTTAGAAAAAATTTGACTTACTCAAATTATAATTATTTAAATGAATTAATGCCTTATAATGATTTATTTTTTAATTAAAATAGGAATTAATGAAAGGACATTTTACTCTGTTGCTTAGGGGGCCCCAATATATCTTTTAAAGTGTGAAATTTTTTCCTAATCGTAGTGTTAGAAAATTTAGTAGCCTCTTCAATTAAGCTTTGTGTAAATATTTTACGATTCTCTAAGCATTTTCCGGTATAATAAATTAATCCCGCCGTAAAGGCTTTATAATTTAGATTTTTTAAATGATTATAAGATATTTCATTGAGCAATCGATCAGCTATTAATTGCATTTCAACTTGTATTTTATTATATTCACTTTTACTAGGGATATGATCTGCCACTTTCTCATAGGGAATATTATGTAAATCCTTTCCAAAAAGAATCTTTATTCTGTTTTTTATTTCTTTTTCTATATCGTCTGTACTTTTGAATTTTTTCCACAATTTCTCTGATTTTTTAATTTTCAACATCGCATTGTTTACCATCTTCTTGTTTATTTTATGTCCCAGCTCATTAGATATTTCTATATAGCGTTCTATTCTAATATTAGTCGTATCTTTTATTTCCATCCATACTATTGCGAGAAATATAATGACCATATTCTGATAGGATTTTCGATGATTTCTGTTATACTTGAGGTAACTCTTCTTAATAGCCTCGTATTTCACCTGATCGATGTTGATTTGATAACTCTTTAAAAGTTCTATTGTCTTTCGCTGTTCAGAGAAACTAGTTTGATAATCACGATACCACCTCTCAAGCAAAGCAATCTTTTCATATTGCTGTTTAATTAGTGGATCTTGCTTAGCTTTTGAATCTCTTATTCTTATATTTCGCTCATAATCCAATTGACTCTCTTTATAATGATCGTCTATAGGAATAGTATCAACAAAATCTATACTTTCATCTAATACAATACCACAATCTTGGCATACGAGAAATCCAGAATCCCGTTTTACATTTGTATGCTCACATTTGGAGCTCTTCTGGTTTCTCTGGTTAGGATTATTCAAAGAAAAATTAGCCCGCTTAAAATATTATGAAAATTATCTAAAGAACATATAAAAAACATCATATAAAAATTTTTTATTATGATTTTATAAAAAGCTTTTTTATTAATAGCAATCAAATATATAAATATAATAATTTTAATTTAATTTCAAAGGAAAAAAGTGAAAAAAATGGAATATGAAGCGATTAAAAAGTGGGTAAAAGGTTTTGGCCTTATTTTTATCATAAGTTCAATAATAGAATTAATTAACACCGTTCTAATACTTAACACTCAAGTGAAATTTGAAGGAAAAACATCTACAATACAAGAACTATTTTTTAGTTCTGGAAGAGTTCCACCAACGACTCCTATTATATTCATCTTCTTGGTTTGTACCGTTTGCTGCTTTTTAATCTTTGGCTTCCTGCTAATTAAGATTGTATCAAAAGATATTGATTATAACTTAATGGCAAAGTATTTACTTGTACTTGGAGTTTTAACCTTGCTGTTCTCATACATTAAATTGGGATATATCACTTATTTGGAACAAGGTAGAGTTAATCTTAACGGTGAAGCAATCTCATTTAGGTATTTTGTGTGGAAATATAATACTTCAATTATCGGACCATACTCCCTTCTTATAAGTTGGACATTCTACACTGCGACTACGTGTGCATATTTAATAATCGGGTTAGTATTGTCTGGAGGAGGCTTAAGTTGGATATTAGAGCTTTCCAAACAACAAGCTAAAGAAGGTTA
>CAZRKO010000241.1:0-3147 GCA_964600445.1 uncultured archaeon | reverse complement strand
ATAAGTTTATTTGGATCACGTAAACAGGGAATACCATTTACTGCATTATTTATATTAGTAATGGGTATTATTGCTATAATAATTGGCTGGTTATGTGGTGGAATATTCGGACTAATAGCTGGTATTTGCGTTTTTGTTGCTGGAATTATTGGATTACTATAATAAATTCTATATTAGAAAGTAAACTTAAACCTTAATTTACTTTTTTTTTTCTCTATTAATTTTTCATTATATTATTTAATTTAGATCATGGAAGTGAATTATTAATATTCTATATTATTAGAGTGAAATCAAAAGACTCAACAATTTTAATAAAACCTCTAAAAAGACTGACATTTCCATGGAAATCTTTGATTTCTTGAATATATTCCTTCCAGAACCTTCTATAAATTTTAGATAAAATATTTTTTATCATTTCAATTGGTACTTTAGCATTTGCACGACCCAGAATAAAAAAATCATAGCCGCTTTCCTTATAAATCATATAACGATCTTCTCCAATAACCATATTTCGAAGTTCTTTTTGACTTAATTGCAGACTAAATTGCTGCATGGCAGTCAAAAGTCCTCCTAATAGGTCTATATCAACACTAGATTCGCGGGCATAACTAAATAATCCGACACCCGTAGTAGTTGAATAAATCCAAATCTCCTTGACTGGTCCTAAAGGGCTATAGGTCTTTGGACGCTCTAGAAAAGAGATTTCAAGTTTACTAGATAAAATATTGAATTCGTTCTTATAAAAAGAAATTTTATCATTTTCATTACATTCATCGTAGAATTCTATGATTTGATTCAATACATCTAATTCCTCATGAATCGGTGTTTTAAAACTTTTTAATATTTCATGTGTCTTTATTAACTCTGATAAGCCCTTATCCTTTTCCCTAAGAGCCAAAAGAGAGTTAGCTAACTGCCAATGAAGAATTGCTATAGTATATAAATCAATGAATTTATATTCATCTTCGTTTAATAGGAAGTTCTTAATCATTTCAATGTTCTTCTCATACATTTTCAGTTCCATTTGTTTTTGAATTATTCTATTTAGAATTTTAACTTCTTTCTGGACAAATCTATTTCTAGTAGAATAATCCAATGCTTTGTTATAATACTCAAGAAATCTATGATTATTACCTAATGACTCATGTAGATTTCCAATTAACTGAAAAACATAAATTAATTTATTAGCATCATTTAATTCAACTAAAATTTCAGAACTTCTTTTAAAATAATTTAAAGCATCCTTTAAATATGTTTTATATAATTTATTTTCAGAAATTCCTGAATTTTTAATATTTTCGGCAGCAATTTTATAGTATATATTACCAATTTCATACAAAATTTGAAATCGTAGGTTCATTTTTTTACCGGATTTCTCCTTTTCTATACTTATTTTTAGACCTTTTAATAAATTTTGCAAAGCATCCTCATAATCTTCGTAATATTGTAAAATCCTTGAGTAGATTGTATAATATTGTAATTTACCGATGAATTTTGATTTTGAAATATTGATTTTTTCGAATTTTTTCCTGGCGCTTGCGAAATCTTCATCTTTGTATGCATTAAATCCCATCATGAAATTTGCTATTTCCATATATCTTTCATGATTTAACTCTATAGCTAAAGCCTCTAATTGTCTAAAATATTCATTTGCCACACTGAATTTTTTTTGATGTGTTAGTATTGAAGCAATAATGTACAGAACTTCCATAATTAAATGTTTATGTTGCTCCAGTTCAAATTTTAAAAGAACTTTTTTCAGAATTGAATAGGCTTGATCAAAATTCTTCGTTTGAAACAGTTTAATACCTGCTTGAAAATCCTCCATAGCTGCAGTGTATGAATATAATTCATCAATCTCGATCAGAGGCTCTTTAATCATTAATTTTAAACTTAAACATTGAGTTATATCATTATAATAATTCTTAAGGGTTATTACATGATTTCTTGAAAAATCTTGGGAAATCCTTGTTATTACTTCATTACTGGCATTCATATGTTCTTCAGTAAAATGATCGGGAAAAAGTATTACAATAATAAATGGCTGAAAACCTCCACGTATTTCGATATTAGGAATAACATCAAGTAAAACTTTGGCTGTTTTGTTTAAATTCATGATTGGGGCCGTAAAATCAGTTCTTTGATATGGTGAATCAGGCGATTCCCAAAATACCTGGTATAATGTAAAAATTTGGATTGCTAATTTTTCAGGATCCCCTATATTTGATTTGGGATAAATATCAATGATTTGAGGACCGAGCTCATCATCCCATATAGCCATAAATGAAATTAATAGAGGGTGATCTCCCTTTTCTACATCTTTTTCATCGCTTTTATTTTCCATTTTTCAAAATCTCAAGACCGCTTATCTTTCAAATTCAATTCTTTGAAATTTTCAAAAAATTGAGAAAAATTGCCGATATCTCCATCAGGTTCTTCTAAAAACATATGGTAATTCTTCCAAAATTCGTCATGAATAATTTTAAGAATTTTTTCAATATTATATAATGAGGTCTTATAACTAGAACGACCTAATACATAAAAAGGATGTTGTTCCCTAAATATTACATATTGATCTAACCCAATTGTAATGGAATTTAAATTTTTTGAAGCCAATTCAAGACTAAAATTTTGTAATGCAGCTAAAAAGCCACCAAATAATTCCGGATTGTAATTAGTTTCTGGTGCATGAGAATAAAGCTGCTTTCCATCAAGAGTAAAAATCCAAAATTCTTTAACTTCCTTTAATAAATTAAAAGCACCAGTCTTCGTTCTTTTTATTGTGTGAATTTTTGTTTCTATATGCTGATATTGATCTGTATAAAAATCAATATATTTACTTTTTTCAGCATCATCTGAACGTTCATAGATGTTTATTATCATTTGTAAGGTATCTAAACTTTCTAAAACAGGATTATCAAATTTATTGTAAATATTTATTGAAATCAAAAGTTCTGATAACGCATCCTTATCTCTCCCTAATTTAAGCAATGCTTCTCCAAGATATCGATGGTAATTACTTATAGTAAAAAGATCTAAATACGCATATGCAATAGTTTTTGATAATATTTGAGCAGTTTCTTTTATTATTATATCATACTTTTCCAATCTTGATAATTTTTGAATAATAAGGCTAAAAATTTGTAA
>CAZRKO010000240.1:0-3167 GCA_964600445.1 uncultured archaeon | reverse complement strand
AAAAATAAATCTTTATAAATGTTTATACTAAACCTTTTTAATTAATTGAATTGTATGTTTTAATATAAGTAAATTTAGGTTAGATTAAATGTCAGACGAGACTTATATAAAATTAAGAGAGCATTTAGATCGTTTCCCTATAGGTTTTCCTAAAACATCGACGGGGATTGAAATTGAGATTTTGAAACGACTTTTTACAGAGGAAGAAGCTAAGATTGCCGTATTGCTAAATCCATTACCTGATACTGCCACCAGAATTGCAAGACGTGCTAAAATGGACAAAATGGAAATGGAAGAAAAGTTAGAATTGATGTCTAAGAAAGGGCTCATATATAGAGTTCGAAGGGAAGGGAAAACGTTTTATAATTCTGCTCCCTATATGATAGGATTGTACGAGTATTCTGTAAATAAAATTGATAAGGACCTAGCGACAATGTTTAAAAAATATTATGATTTAGCTATGGTCGATGAAATGGGAGCTAGTGATGTACCAGGATTCAAAGTACTTCCCGTAGATGAATCAATTGAAGCTAACACGGTACTTTATCCTTATCATGAACTCAAGGAGAGTATCAAAAATGCTAGAAAAATCGCAGTTTATGATTGCGTTTGCCGAAAAGAATCCCGATTACTCGGTGAGGGATGTGAGTATCCGATGGAGGAAACTTGTTTGGCATTCGGATCAGCAGCGGAATATTATATTGAAAATGGAGTGGCAAGAGAAATTACTCCAGAAGAATGTATAAAAATTATTGAAGAAACTGATAAGGCAGGATTAGTTCATGCGGGAGTTAATTCAAAGCATTTATCAAACATTTGTAATTGTTGCCCCTGTTGTTGCGCTACCATGAAAGGAATCACAAAAATGGGATATGATAAACACAAGTACCTTAATGCCATGTTTGAATCCATCATTGACCAAGAATTATGTGTTGGATGTGGAAATTGCGTCGAAAGTTGTCCTGTTGATGCAATTACTTTAGATGATATTGCAACTGTTAATAGAGATTTGTGTCTCGGGTGCGGTTTATGTGCTGGGGTCTGCCCAGAAGAGGCTATAACTTTACATTTAAGAGAAGACGGAGAAGAGCCCTTTGAAAGGGTTCTTGAGTTAGGGAAGGCGATATATGAAGGTAAAAGGAAGAGCTCCAATTAATAATTTCAACTTCTAAAACTTAAACTAAAAATTAAAATAGAGAAAAAATATCTACAACTTAATGACAGAAGAAGTTAGTGAAGAGATTAAAAAAGAAATTTTTGATTTAATCTCGACGCCTGGAGTAGAGATTGAAGACATTGTCGAGAAACTAAATCTTGACTATGATAAGGTAATGAAAATTCTATCTGATGAATATTTGAAATATAATCTTGATTACGGGCGTCGTATGTGCTGTAGATTTTAAAAAATAAAAATTAATGTTAACTTATCTTACGAATCTTATTTAAGTATCTATTCGATTTTTTCAATGTAAATTTAAACATTGCATCAAGGTCTAATTTTGATTCATCAGTATTCATTGCTTTAATCAATTTTTTCATAATATTATCACCTTCTTCTAGTGCTTTCTTTAAAATATCCTCATAGGAATTATGGGTGCCTCTATCTTTTATAATCCATGATTTAAATATATACAAATCATTTTCCCCATCCCAATCTATTGTTGGCATTAAATTTTTATCTAAAATTCCCTTTTCACAAAGTCCTTCATATAAATCCTTGTCAAATGTGCCGTCACAAGCAATCCATTTTTCATCCAAGTAGCACTCACAAGTGGGATGATACCATATTGTTTTAGGTAGACTGTATAAAATATCATCATCGAATATATTTTTCAGGCAATTTTTATCTAATTCAAGTTGATGATACCTTGCGGGGATATTTACCGCACGTAATAATGCTATTTGAAGGTTTGTTTTAGGTACACAGAAACCTGTACCTTTTTTCAAAGTTTCAGAGGCTTTAACTGGATATAGTTTATCTCCAGCAAATAATATATTATCCCTTACAAATTTAAAAATTTTTAAAGCTGCCTCTTTAGGGGTTTTAGTACCCTCTATCAGCTCATTCGCCTTCTGTTTTACTTCTGGATTATCACAATCACATACTTCTGTAGGTATTAGATATTCCTCTAACATTTTTATAGTATTTATCTCCATTTTAAACTCCTTTCATATTTCTCTTTTTATTGGATATTGTTGTAAAGAATTATTTAATTATTTATTATTTATAATTTTGCATTCGTTTGGCTCTAAATTTAGTTTTAATAAAATTTTTAAAACATAACCACGATTATGGACGCCGAATGTGCTGTAGATTTTAAATAATTAAAATAAAAAAAAATGTTGTTCTATTTTTATTCTTTGACTAACCAGTTCGCAACCCGATCTGGCATGGTCCAGCCAATATAACTAATAATCGCAGATATGGCCAACATTACTCTGGTTAAAAACAAAGTTATCGGGTTTAATTGAAACACTGAATCTAAAATCCCTCCAGTAAGAAATATTAGAAATCCAAAAAAGATAAATCTACCCTTCCATTTTATTCTTTTATCTTCGGAAGCTGAAGATTTTCTAAAAAAGATATATTGAGTAATGAGGGATGTCAAAAGTGAGAGTAAAACAAACCCCGACACAATTGTTTTAGTTTCACTATCAAATCTCGTCACTCTTACGGCAAGAAGTGAAGGATTGGAGAAGAGAAAATACATGAAAAATATTGTATATACAATGCAGATTGCTAGCCACGTTCCAGTTATTTTCCATTTCGATTTTGGATATACGAGGTATCCGAAAGAATATAACCAGAAAATGCTTGTTATTGTTATAAGTCCATAACTTATGAATATATATGCAACATCAGATAATTCGTAGTCAAATAATACGTACAAAAGGAAAGTAGAAGTAGCGCCCCACCATGCCGAAGTAACAAAAATCATCATCAATCCCACTGTAAAGAGCTCAACTTTTTTATGAGTAAAATATTTTGAGAGAATTTTTAGTCCAACGATAGTCGTAATTGCTATATTTATTATACCCACAAATCCTTGAATTATTTCAAATTGTGTTAAACCTTCTAATCCCATTTTTTTATCATTTAATAAAATTGATTTATATTGATATTATAATTGTTATTAGTCCATTTAAATTTACATATCAATTTCGAA